>JBLHKW010000041.1:0-34769 GCA_047618565.1 Planctomycetota bacterium | reverse complement strand
ACCGTCCTGCGCCGCGCAAGCCGCTTGAGCTCCTCGCCTTCGCACGCCTCGAGATTCAGCTCTGCCTTCGGTCTCCCCATTTGTCTTCCCATGGGATGCGATACGCAGGAGGGAGGCAATCATCGAAAACCAATCCGATGAACTTTTGCAGCACACCACTAGCAGCCTGCGCCACAGATCGCGAATCCCCGCTCGACTCCCCCTAACCGCCTGCCGGCGTTGCCGGAACCCGCACATGCAGGCAACCATGGGTGGGACCCGGCGCCTTGTCAGTCGGCCCGGGGAAACCGAGCGTGAATCCGCGATCTGTGGCGCAGACTCCTAGCCCGGATTATTCATGACCACGCGGTCGCCAAACGCTTCGCGTTCCCGCTGTGGGTCGCCGGGTGCGCTCCACAGGCTGCCCACGACGGCCGCGAGCACGGCGGCCAGGAAGCCCCAGAACACCGGCAGGAATCCGAACCACGAGGGCTGCATCGCGGCGCCCATGCCACCGCCCTGGAACAGGCAAAGAAAGTACACCGCATTGCCGACGACGATCGATGCGCTCGCGCCGACGACCGTGAAGCGCCGCCAGCGCACGCCGAAAAAGAGCGTTGGCGCCAGGGTCACGTAGCCGGAGAAGGCGACCGACGCGACCTGGAAGATGGAGTGCGCGGCCGCGCGCCAGAGCACGTAGACGACGACCGCGATCACGACCCCGAAGACGCGTCCACTGGCGACGCCAGGGGTCTGGCCGGCGCCCGCGGGCGGCGGCTTCATGACATCCCGGCTCAGCATCGAACCGAGCGTCAACAGCTGGCCATCGAGGGTGGACATGACCGCGGCGAGCACGGCCAGGAAGCCGCAGGCGGCCAGCCACGCGGGCAGGTGCTCGGTGACCATCAGGGAGAAGATCGAGTCGGATGCGCGCCCCTCGAGCCCTGGAAACTCCGCCGCGCCCCAGACACCGATCATCACGGCCGGTAGCCAGAGCAGGAGCAACGCAACCGGGTAGAGGCGGCAGACGCGCTTGAGGGACTCCTCGCTGCGGGCCGCGAACAGGCGCACGAGCATGTGCGGGAACGCGATCACGGTCAGGGAGATCGCGAGGCCCCAGGATGTCCAGGCACGGGGTTCGAAGAGACCACCGCCGTGGACGATCAGGAGGTTCTCGTCGTGCGCACGGACCTTCTCCATCGCCACGGTCAGGCCCCCCATCGAGCGCGGGATCCAGATGAAGGCTGCCAGCATGAAGGCCATGAAGAGCACGCCCTGGATCACGTTGGTCCAGGCTGTCGCGCGCATCCCGCCCAGGGAGGTGTAGAGCAGCGCGACCGCCAGCACGCCCAGACCGCCGGCGGACTCCGTGACCGCTCCGTGTGTGACGCTCGCGAGCGTCTTCGCCGCGCCGTCGACCGCCGTCACCATGTAGGGCAGGGTGTAGAGCGTGAAGACCGTGAAGAGCAACTGTCCCAGACCGCGCGAGCCGAAGCGACGGGCGTAGAGCTCGGCCGGGGTCAACGCCCCCAGCCGACGGGCCATGCGGCGCGCGGGTGACCCGATCGCCCAGAACGTCAACGGGATGCCGAGTGCCACGATCGGCGCGTTGACCCCGAACACGCCGACGCCATCGTGATAGGCCTGGCCGGGTACGCCCACCAGGACGAAGGCCGTGCAGTTCGTGCCGAATAGCGCCATGAAGAGCACCACCGTCCCGAGGCCGCGCCCCGCGAGGAAGTACTCCTCGGCCGAGCTGGCCGCGCGACGTGTCGCCAGCAGTCCGACCGCGAGAACGACGACGACGTAGACCACCAGCGCGACGGTGAACGGCAGGAGCGAGGGTTCCATTCAGCCCTCCTCACGCCAGACGTACTTGCAGAAGTAGACCAGGTAGAGGAAGGCCGCCGCCATCCAGCACAGACGCCAGAGCAGCTCCTCGGGCAACCAACCGAACACGAGCAGCGGCCGCTGGGGGCGCCAGAAGTCCAGGTGGGTCGCGACCAGCAGGAGCGCGAAGAGGATGGCGAGACGGGAGTGGGCGCGGGACGACACGGGTCCATTCTGGCCGGGTTGGCGGGGGTCGAGCGACTCATTTCTGCTGCGCTCCGCGAACGGGCGATCGACCTATGCAGAGGACACGGCCGAGGACACGCGGCGGCAATTGGGGCCCGGGCACCCCCTGCGGGCGCTGGCACGGCGGTTGCGCAGAGTCCGGAGCCTCCACGTGCCGGATTCCTGTCGCACGGCTCCCCGCCGCGCCAGCTGTCCGGCTCCATCCGAAAGGGACGCCTCCATGTTGTACCTATCCCGAACTGCCCTGCTCCTCGCCAGCCTGGCCCTGGCCGCCTGCAACGGATCCGTACACGTTTCCGGCAGCCCCCATCCGCCGCCGACGCCCGTCTACTTCGAGACCGAGCCCAACGACTCGGTGTTCGACGCGGACTTCGTGAGCACGGTCGTCGGCAGCCAGCGCATCATCGTGCGCGGCAACCTACAGGCCGAGTACGGCGATATCGACGGCTTTGCGTTCGTCGCCGCGGAGCCGGTCTCGATCGACTTCGTCCTCGACGAGTACGACCTCTTCGGCGACCTCGCACTCTGCATCTACGACCCGCTGCTCGACCAGTACATCGCCTGCTACGACTCGATCCTCGATGAGAAAGGCAGCTTCGAGGTCCTCCAACCGGGCCGCGAGTTCCAGCTCGTCATCTACTCGGAACACTTCGACTGCGGCTCCAGCTACGAGCTGGACCTGTTCATCTCGCGTCTCGGATACGGTCTCGAGACGACGGCGGGATCGGATTCGGCCGCGAGCACCGACGGACGCGCCGTCCTGCCCCGCCCGGCCCGATCCGAGCCGCCCGTGGTCCCGTCGGGGGTCGACGGCTACACCCGCACACGTCGCACGGCGCCGCGAGCCACCCAGGGATCGACCGAGGTCCTGGGCCAGGGCCTGTGGCTCCGTCTCGAGCCATCCGGGGAGATCTCGGACCTGCGACCCGGGGTGCTGGTCCGGCAGCGTTAGCAGCCCGTGGTGAAACTCACGACCCGCTCAAATCCGCCAGGCTCCGCCCTGGCGGCGTTGCGCTTCCTCCGAGTATCCACGAATACGCGTCGTCAGCGTGCCTTGCCAGCTCGAATCCTGACGGCTTCGAGCCCGCCGTGACTTTCACCACGGGCTGTTAGGTCTCCGGCGAAGAGGCGCGCAGTCGCTGCGGGGCCCTCGATCGGCCGGGCCGCACGCCCTGGTCGGGTCGGGCGGCCCCCGCAGCCGCCTGTGCGCAAACTTTGCAGGGGCGGGAGGGCGGCCGGGCCCCGCAGAGCCCGATAGGCTACATTGCCTGACTCTCCCCCAGAGGTCCCGATGCGATTCCCCCCCCAGCTGACCCGATCCTGCGTCTGGCGCCTGAACAGCGCCGCGCTCTTCCTTATTGGAACCGGCGCCCTCATTGGAGCCGGCGCCCTCGGCCTGGTGGGCTGCGGAGCGAGCGACGGCCCGGCCCCCGGCACGACCGGACGCCTCGAGCGCCCGACCCTGCGGCGGGTCGACAGCTCGCACCCCAAGCCCGAACTGCTGGTGGTCCAGCACCTCGAGCCGACCGAGAGCCTCGAAACGTGGACGGTCAAGGCCAAGGTCCCCGCGCGGGCGAAACGCCTGGAGAACGGACGCTTCGCCGTGCGCGTCGACTCCTGGGGCAAGCGCCGGGTCACGATCCCCGGCGAGTTCTCCAGCAAGACTTTCAATCAGGTGGCCCTGCGCGGGATCTTTCCGGGTGTGTTCTCGATCAGCCTGCGCGTCACGGGTCCCGACGGCATGCAGATGGACTCGGCCCGCATGGCGACCGTCAACACGCAGGAACTGCAGACCGTGCTCTTCGACCTGCCGCGCATGGGGCGCACGAGCGTGGTCTACGACACGATGAACTTCCAGCTGGCCAAGGGCAGCAAGTGGTTCGAGGTACACGGCGCCGACGTGCTCTACCGGCCTCGCTCCATGGCGCTTCCGGATCCGGAGGGTGAGGGACACCTGATCGAGCTCGATCATGCACGCCATGGGGTCGGCGTCGCGAGCGGTGTGCCCCTGACCTGCAGGATCGATGCCAACTCAGACGCGATCCTGCGTTTCGCATACGGGCTGCCGCAGACATTGCACGTCGATGGACAGCAGGTTCGACTCGCGGTAACGCTTACCGGTGTCGCCTCCAGCGGCGGAGCGCCGGGTGCCATGAGGCGTAACTGGCAGGCGGAGATGGTGTCGGATGCTTCGGTCGACTCGATCTGGGAGGAAGCCGAGATCGCCCTGACAGACTTCGAAGGACCCATCGACGTCCACATCGAGCTCAGCGTGGACGAGGGTGACGCGCTCTGCGCGCTGGCGGAGTTTGCGGTGATCCAGCGCGGCAGCACGGCGCCCTCGGTCTTGCTGGTCACCTCGGACACGCACCGCGGAGACCACCTGGGCAGCGTCGACTCGGTGCTCCACATCGAGACGCCGGCCCTCGACGCGCTCGCGAAGCGCGGCGTCCTGTTCGAGGACTGTTACGCGAGCACGAACGTGACATCGCCCTCGCACGTGGCCCTGATGACCGCCACGCACCCGCGCGATACGCACCTCGTCACGAACACGGCCCACCTTTCCGACCAGGCCCAGACCCTGGCCGAGCGCTACCGTGAGGCCGGTTACATGACCATCGGCGTCGTGAGCGTCCGCCACCTGGGTCCCTCCGGCACCGGTCTGGGCCAGGGCTTCGACCGCATGTTGGCGCCGGGCAGTTCGACCTGGGATGCGAGCGTCGCGGTCGACCACGTGCGCAAGTGGCTCGAGGACGCGGATGGCGTGCCGGTCTTCGTCTGGATGCACCTCTTCGACGCCCACCACCCCTACGGGCCGCCCGAACGGTTCGACCGGTACTACTACCCGGAGAACAAGAACCCCTTCGACGACGAACTGCCGGCCATCGAGTTTGGCGCAGACTGCATCCCGGACGACCTGCGCGAGGTGCGCGACGTCGAGTTCCCGAAGGCCCAGTACCGCGCGGAGATCACCTACCTGGACCACGAGTTGCGGCGCCTGCTCGAGCACCCGCGCCTGAGTCAGGGCATCCTGGCCGTCACGGCGGACCACGGCGAGATCCTCGAGAAGGGCGGGACCTACTTCAACCACGCGGCCCTCTATCCGGACACCCTGCACATACCGTTGATCCTGGCCTGGCCCGATGGCCCCGGCGGGATTCGCGTCGAGCATGGCGTCGAGCAGATCCACCTAGGGCGCACGCTGCTCGACCTCTCGGGCCTCGAGCACCTGGAGTTCCCGGGGGAGAGCTTGGTGAGCGACCTCGACCCGGCTTCGGAACACTCGGAACTGCCACGCTTCGCCCTCTCGGCCAACGCCAGCTCCGCCTCGGTGACCCTCAAGCCCTGGCACTTCGTGCTCTACCTGCGTCCCTACAAGGGCCGCTTCCGCGAGGAGCGACCGCTGCACTCGTTCGAGCTCTACAACCTGGAACAGGACCTCGCCTGCCTGAACGACCTGGCTGCCGGCGAGAGCGTGGAGACCCGGCGCATTGGCCAGCTGCGAGCGATGCTCGTGGACTGGCTCACCACGTCCTCGGATAACAATCTCACGATGGCCGGTCAGCAGACCGACGAGGCGATGGCCCAGCTGGCCGCCCTCGGGTACGCGACAGGTGCGGCTGTGGTGGAGACGAAGACCTGGATCGATGTCGAGTGCGAGTGCGAGCACTGCGCCCAATTCAATGACTGACCGCTACCCCGCAGACCGATCGCGATCCGTGTCCCCGAGCCTGCTGCTGCTGGCGTTGGGGCTAGCATCGCTGTGGCCCACCAGCTCTTGCGCACCGGCGGAGCAGCCGCAGGGTGTGGTGCACATGGGCGATGCCCTGCATGTGCCGCTGCAGCTGACGCGCCAGAACACGCCCACGGATGCGGAGCTGCGGCCGACCATCGTCGAGCACCTGACGCCCACGGCCGAAATCGAACCATGGCAGGTGCTGTGCAAGCAGACCCAGTTCCACCCGCGCCTGCCGCTCTCGCGCGGTGCGGATGCCAAGAAGGAACCCGGGCTGAGGCTGGACGATCAGGAGCCGAAGCAGATCTCGATCCCGGTCTCGATCCCGGCAACGTCGATCAACGAGATCGTGGTGCTCCTGCGCACGTTCAACCGTGAAACGGTGCAGGTCTTCCTCAAGCGCGAAGGACGACCGGTCGCGGTGTCCGACGCCGTCTCGGTCGCCTCGGCGACGCGCGCCTTGACCTTCTCCTTCCCGAAGCTGCGCCAGCTGGAGGGAGACATCGACGAGATCCTGATCCGCGTGGACAGCCTCACGAAGACGATGCTGCTGTTCGGGGTCATCGCCCAGCACCGGCCCATCTCCACCTTCCTGCCCGGGCCCGAAGCCGACCTCGTGGCCATCCGCAGCAACCTGGACGACGCCCGCCGCGGTGTAGGGCTCACCAGCGAGAATCCGCTCGTGGGCGAGATCGATGCCCAACCCAACACGGAGCTGGTCTTCAGTTACGGCACCCCTGAAGACCTGCGCCTGCGCCCTGGAAAAGGGCCAAACGGCAAGCGCACAGGACGCTCGGCGGTCATCGTCGAGCTGACCCGCGACGGCCGGCTCCTCGGAACCCACAAGTACCCCCTGGAGCGATCCGCTTCCAAGAAGGCCGAGTGGCACGATGCGAGCGTCGATCTGGCGCAATACGGACGGGGAACGCTGAGCGTCAACTTCACGCTCAAGGTGGACTCCGACCTCGAAGGCGTCTGCCTGATCGGGGAAGCGCGCGTGCGCTCGCGCGGCAGTGCGGCCCCCACGGTGCTCCTGATCACGTCCGACACGCACCGCGCCGATCACATAGGGACAGCGGGCGACCTGGTCATCACGCCGACGCTGGACGCCCTCGCGGCGCGCGGCGTCGTGTTCGAGGATTGCTACTCGGCCACAAACGTGACCAACCCCTCGCACGTCTCGATCATGACCGCGGTCAACCCGCGCGACACGCGCATAGTGAACAACCGTTCGCCGCTCGTGTCCCAGGCCATCACCATGGCCGAGGGCTTCCAGGAAGGCGGCTACCGCACCTTTGCGGCCCTCTCCGCGCACCACCTGATGGATGACGAGAGCGGTCTCGGCCAGGGCTTCGAGCGCATGTCGGCCCCGCACCACGCGGACCGCGATTCGTCGGAGACCCTCGACCTGCTCGAGGAATGGCTCGACATGGCTGCCGGTGAACCGATCTTCGTGTGGCTGCACGTCTTCGACGCGCACTCGCCCTATGAGCCCCCGGCACCCTATTCCGGGCGCTACTACGACTCAGGCAAGGATCCCCGGGACCCCGAGACCCCGCTCGCCATCGACGAGGAGCTCATCCCGCAGTTCCTCGCGGGCCTGCGCGACGTCGACTTCCCCTATACCCAGTACCGCGGCGAGGTCGACTACCTCGATCAGCAGCTGGCGCGCATTCTCGAGCGCGATCGCTTCCGCAACGGGATCGTCGCCTTCACGGCCGATCACGGCGAGTCCTTCGGGCAGCACGGCGTCTACTGGGACCACGCCGAGCTGTACCCGGACACGGTCCACATCCCGCTCATCCTGAGCTGGCCCGGCGGCGCGACGGGTCAGGTCGTCGACGCTCCCGTCAGCGTGCTCGACGTGGGTCGTACCCTGCTCAACCTGGCCGGCCTCGAGGACACAGAACTAGCCGGTCGCGACCTGCGCGCCGCCCTGGAAGACACCTTCGAGCGCGAGCCGCGCTTCCTGATCTCCGCGCACGGCTTTTCGAGCGCGATCAACAGCGGCGGGTGGCACCTGATCCTGCACCTGCGCGAGCACCATCAGTCGGCGATCAGCTTCCCGCGCGATCTGCACCAGGTCGAGCTGTACGACCTGCGCGTCGACCCGGGCTGCGAGAACGACCTGATCGACAAGGAATTCGAGCGCGCGACGCGAATGCGCGCGCGCCTCGTGCGCTGGCTGTCGGAGGCCCGCGAGTTGAACCTGCGTGGCGAGGGCACCCAAACGCGCGAGGGCAATGCGCAGCTCGCCCAGCTGGGCTACGCGAACGCAGAGCCGGTCGAAGAGGGTGCCTGGTTCGACCTGGAGCATGAAGACTGCGCCTGGTGCGACCGTTTCAGGTGACGCACTGAGGGGCCCTGAGGAGGCCTGAACAAAGACCCCGGAACCCCGCGCGGGCGGTCAGAGCGGGGTACTTTTCGGGGTGCGAAGCCCCCGAACCACCGTCCTCCATACTGCCCTGGCCTGCGCCATCGCTTTCGCGCTCACTGGATGCATGGCGACGGCCCCGGAATGGACCGCAGGGGCCAGCTCGAGCGTGGTGCGCGCGGACTCGGTCACGGAGGCCGAATACGTGGCGAAAATGCTTTCCGACCTCGAGCCGCGACTGCTCGCCATGGTTCCCGACACGAAGCTCGATGAGCTGGAGGTCTGGGTTCAGGATCGTCCAAGCCTGTACCGCAATCCGCGCCCCGCGGTGGCCGATGCAGAGGGCCTGTGGTCCGAGAGCCACGACCGGATCCTGATCTCCCGTCACGCGGACAGCCTGGAACGCACCCTGGCCCACGAACTGGTTCACGCCGCCCTTGGAGCCAGCTGGCGCGCCCTGCCCGGCTCACTCGAAGAGGGCCTGTGCGACGCCATCTCGGCGCGCCTGGCACCCGATGGCGCTGCGCGCCTGCGCGCCGGACGCTTCTCCAGCGCCGCCCTCGGCTGCGGCGGCCTGACGATGGACCTGAAGATCGTCCAGGAGACTGGCGAGCGCAATGACAGCCCCTGGCCCAGCCCGCCCATCTGGTCGGCGCGCATCGCGTTGACCTCCGAGGAGTTGCCGACGGATGGACATCTGTCGGTCTTCAAGGTCCAAGCTGGCCTGTCCTCTTCCACGCTGGCCTCGACCACGAAACGTGGCTACTACGGCCTCTCCTATCTGCTCATCGAACGGATCATCGAACGCCAGGGCCTGGAGGCCCTGAACGAGCTGTGCGTGCAGTCCATCCGCGCGGGCCACTCGAAGGTCCCGACCGCCTGGCTCCTGGCCGCTGCCGGCCTGACCACCGACGCGAAGACCTGGCAGACGGCCGCCATCGAATCCCTCGGTGAGCGCGAGATCATCCAGCTCCTGATGATGTACCCGGGATTCGTCGTCGACTCCCTGGTCGACTACCTGGTCGAGAGCGGCCGCGAGAACCTGGATGGCGTCCAGGCCCGACTGCAGCTGACGGGCAGCCCGGCAACGGTCAACGTGAGCTCGCTCACCTTCATCAGAGATCAGGTCGAAGCGTCGCTCGCAGAGCGTTCGAAGCTGTAGATGCCACGCTGTCCGGCGGTCTCCTCGACCGCGAGGCGCAGGCTCGTCAGCACGACATCGGGAAAGCGCTCGAGCAGACGGGTCCGCAGCTCGCGTCCCAGCCATGCCGCCAGGTTTTCGGAACTGGTGTTGTTGATCGGCAGGACGATGACGTCCTCGATCGGAGCCGCGTAGTAGCGTTCCTGGTAGCGCACCTCACAGATGCCATCGTCCCGGGTCTCGACTCGCAGCACCGGATGCTCCCCCGGAAGCAGCCAGTGTTCATCAAGCTTGTCGACCAGGTCGCGGATGATCGGCTTGATCATCTTGAAGTCGATCAGCAGCCCGTGCTCCCCCAGCGCACCGACGACCTCCACGAAGACGCGGTAGTTGTGCCCGTGCAGTCGCTCGGCCGTCCCATCAGGGAAGATCAGGAAGTGCGCTGCGGAGAACTTCAGGTACTCCTTCGATATGGCGATGCCCCACGATTCCATGCGATCTGGCTCCAAAAACGGCGTCGAGACGAAGGCCGCCGGCGGCCCAAGGGGCTGAGAGGTTAGCGCATCCCGGGCCGCGCTCCAGGCGACCCCGAAGAATCTTCGCGGCAGCGTGGCTCGATTTCTGGATCACGGTCAAGACCTGAAAATCAGGGATCCGATAGCCAAGACCGGTCCCCCGTGAACCTCCCTAACGCAAGCAATGAGAGCTCCTGAGTCCCGCCTGCACCTCTTCGTCCTGAGCGCCTGTGTCGTAGGCTGTGTCGCCGTCAGCATGTGGCCAAAGGATGACCCGCTTCCCACGCCCGCAAGCGTCGGAGCGGAGGTCAAGGCCGTCCTGGAACGCACCCTTGGCCTGGAGTCCGTGGACCCGCCGCCCGTCCTCGCCCCCGCAGGCACCGTGCCCTCGCGCCGCGACCACCGGGAACCCCGCTCGAACCCACGCGAGTAGCGCGGTCCGTCGGCAGCGATGCCGGATATCCTGGTTCGAGAGTGCTACATTGCGCCCATGCGCATCGTCGACTTCCACGCTCACTTCTTCTCGCGCGTCTTCTTCGACACGCTGACCGACCTCTCCCCGCAGCCCGGTGACCGGGAGACCAAGCTGGCCCCGATCTTGGCCAAGACTGGCATCGAGCTCCCAGCCCTAGACGTGGCCGAACATGCACTGCGCTGGGTCAGCGAGCTGGATGCCAAGGGCGTCGAACACATGGTCAGCTTTGCGAGCCTGCCCGAGGAGGTCCCTGCGCTCTCCGAAGCCGCGCGGGCTGCTGCCGGTCGCATCACGCCGATGGCCCTGGTGCATCCGATGCTGCCCGGTGCCGCGGGTCGGGTCGAGACGCTGATCAACGATCACGGATTCCGCGGCGTGCTCACCTTCCCCGCAATGCACCACTACCGCATCGGGGACGAAGGCGCACGGGAACTACTCGAGGTCCTGTCCGAGCACGAGGCGATCGTCTACGTCCACTGCGGCATGCTCGTCGTCAAGTTGCGCGACCTGCTCGGGCTGGCGCGCCCCTACGACATGCGCTTCGCCAACCCGCTCGACATTTTGCCCGCGGCCAACGCCTTTCCGCGGGTGACCTTTGTCGTCCCGCACTTTGGCGCCGGTTTCTTGCGCGAGACCTTGATGCTCGGAGCCCAGGCGGACAACGTCTGCGTCGACACGTCGTCCACGAACGGCTGGATACGCACCCAGCCAACACGCACCAGTCTGGGCGAGGTCTTCGAACGGGCCCTGGGCGCGTTTGGTCACGAACGCATCCTGTTTGGCACGGACTCGGGCACGTTTCCCGCGGGCTGGCGCCGCGATCGATTCGAAGAGCAACAGGCACTGCTCGAGGATCTGGGCATTGCCGCCGTGGAACAGCAGCAGATCTTTGCGGGCAACGCAAAGCGGCTGCTGAGGCTTCCGGCGACCGGGACGGTAACCACAGGGTGAAGTTCGATGGATCGCGAGGAATACGGCAACGCCACTGAATCCCCCACCCGCTAGCCCGGGCTAGAATCCAAGACCCACGAAGCCTGCCCGCGGGCTTCAGCAAGTCGAAGAAGGAACCGCTCCCATGAAGAACATCCTGCTCGCCTGTGCCCTCTGCACCGCTCTCACCTCCACGGCCGCCGCCCAGCCCGTCTTCAGCGCGCACGCCTCAGCCCAGACCAGCGGTCAGAAGCAGCCGCACCGGGTCAAGCCCGCGGGCAAGAAGTCGAAGCCCCAGAAGCGTGCCCAGCAGCCCGTGCGCAAGCCCCAGCCGGCCGCCGGAGCCGCACAGGGGAGCCGCGCCCAGCCCAAACGCCAGGCTCAGCCGCGCAGGATCGCCCCCACGGCAACGCAGCCGGACTCGATCGGCAACAGCCTCGCCGCACTCGGGCAGAAGGCCGGCCGCGGCGAGGCTACCGGGGCCGACGTCCAGAGGCTCGGACAGCAGCTGGCCGGCGCTGCGTCCGGGTCCTCCAATCCTGTGGCCGCAAGACGCCTGCGACGCACGGTCGACGACCTCGGACAGCGCGCCAGCAAGGCCCAGCTGACCGCCCAGGATGTGGCCGTGCTGCATGAGCAGTGGATCGACGCGCGCCTGGATCGCGCGCTCAACGGTCTCGCATCGCGCGCCGGCCAGCAGCGCCTTACGCCGGACGACTTCACGCAGCTCAGCGGTCTGCTGCAGGAGCGCGCCGCCGCAGCCCGCAGCGTCGACCCGAAGGCCGGAGCCGCACGCAAGCAGCTGCAAGGGCAGATCTCACGGCTGCAGGACCGAACGGCGACCCACCACCTGATCGCGTCCGACTTCGATCCACTGCGTACCGAGCTCAACTCGGCGCGCCTGAATCGCGCACTCGCAGACCTGGAGCGACGTTCCCTTTCCAAGAACGCCAACGCCGAGGATGTGGCACGCGTCAACGATCGCATCGACGACCAGGCATCGGGCGCACACGTCGACCCGAAGCTCTCGCAAAAGCTCCGCACCGCCATCGGGGATCTCAAGGCGCGTGCCCTGCGCGGCGAGGTGACCCGCGCGGAATTCAGCGAGTTGCGCTCCAGCCTCACCAAGCGCGCGCGCAACGCGGCACAGAAAAAATAGGCCGACAGCCCGGACCGTGCTTCGCCCTCAGTCGGATCCCGGCCCGGGCCCGTTCGGCACAGGCTCGTCGATCCGTGGTTCCTGGCCGCGCAGCACCGAGTTGTCGGAGAAGAGCTGCGACTGGTCGATGCTCGGCTTCTGCATCAGCGCCTCCACGTCGATCTGACCCGACTGGGCGTAGGCGTCCAGTGCGTTTTGCCAGGTGGTGAGGCGCACCGCTTCAGGATCCAGCCCGCGCTCGAGCATCAGCTTGGCGGTCTTCGGCACCGACAACGGATCGCTGACGCCCCAGTCCGCGGAGCTGTCCACAATGATGCGCTCGGGCCCGTACTTCTTGACGACCTCGACCATGCGTTCCGAACCCATTTTCGTGTTGGGGTAGATCGTGAACGCTGCCCAGGCGCCGCGCTCGAGGACCGACTCGACCGTCTCCTCGTTGTTGTGATCGATGACGAGCTTGGACATCGGAACGCCGACCTCCTGGGCCACGTCCAGAGAGCGCACGATCCCGTTCCGCTTGTCGCGGTGCGGCGAATGCACCATGACGACCATGTCGTTGTCGACCGCCAGCTGGAGCTGCACCTGATAGGCGTGCTCCTCAGCCTTCGTGATCTCGTCGTAACCGATCTCGCCGATCGCCACGACGCCCTCCTTGAAGGCAAAGCGCGGCAGCAGCTCGAGCACCTCGCGCGCGAGCCCCTCGTTGTTGGCCTCCTTCGAGTTGAGGCCGATGGCGCAGTAGTGCGCGATGCCGAACTGGGACGCCCGGAAGCGCTCCCATCCGACGAGGCTCGAGAAGTAATCGACGAAGGCACCCACGGTCGTCCGCGGCTGCCCCAACCAGAAGGCCGGCTCCACGATGGCGCGCACGCCAGCGTCCGCCATCGCCTGGTAGTCGGCCGTCGTCCGGCTCGTCATGTGAATGTGGGGGTCGAAGAACCGCATATCTTGTTTGTCCATTTCGGAATCGATCGCGCTAGCGCGCGTAGCCCAGCGCCTTCAGCGCTTCCTGCGTGTCGACGTCGAGGATCTCGGTCGAGTGCAGATTCTCCACGACCTGCTCGAGAGCTCCAAACATGCTCATGATTTCCTGCTCGCGCTCGCCAGCCAGGGGCGCGCCTTCGACGTCCAGGCTGGCCCCGTTCCCGAGCACCGCGCGCGGCGCGTCGCGCAGGTAGAAGCGGCAACCGTCCAGGAGCTCCTGGGACCCATCGGTCAAGCGCTCCTTGTGCGGTCCGTCGAAGGTGCAGCGCATGCCCAGAACCCGCGCGCCAGCGCCGGAATCCAGCAGCAGGTCACGGCCGCGTGGCCCGTCCGCATCGACATCCGCCGTGAGGCCCGCCAGCCCGAGCAGGGTGTCCAGGGTGATCAACCCGATCCGCTGTGGTGCGTCCTCCGAACTCCCCCCATCGGCGCAGGCGAGTGCAACCAGCGAGAGCATGCAGACCGCGAGCACGCTCGGCGTGCGCTTCAAGAGGTCCTCATGCACCGCTAACCTCGAGTAATTCGAACTGTCTCTGCCCCACCTCGCCGGCGAGCGCAGCCTCCATCGTGGTCCGCGTGGCGCCATCCTTTTCGGCTGCCAAGGCCTCTTCGACGGGCTCTGTCACGCCCGCTCGCCCCAGCGCCAGCGCTGCGGCGCGTCGCGACAGGGGTCGCTCGCAGAGCAACTCGATCTTCATCGCCGCGAGTCCACGGTCGCCCGCGTGGGCGCCCAGGCATAGCCAGAGCTCATGCTGCACGTCGCGCCCGGCGCTCCGGCGCTCGTCGACCAGGTCCAGGGCCATGCGCGCGAGCTCCGGCGACAGGCGCTCATCCAGCCCATGAACGCGCCACAGGGGTGCACCGATGAAGACCGCCTTGAGCGCGAGCTGATGCCAGGCCAGATCGCCGAAATGGAGGAAGGCAAACGGCGTGTCGCATGCGATGGCCTCGAACACCGGGACGATATTGGTACGGCAGCCCTCCTCGGCGCGCCCCAAGAAGCGCCCGGACTGCGGCATGTGGGCCAGGACTCGATAGAGTGCGCGCGCCTCACCCTCGTCCGCGTACTGGAAGGCTTCCTCGAGGGCCGTCACGACTTCCTGGGTTTCGAGATCCGGGCGCACAAGCACCAGCAGCACGCGCCAGGCCTCGAGCACCCGCCAGCGCTCCGGATCCCAGCCGCCCAGCAGCTCTTGCGCACGGGCACGATCGGCCTGATCGGGCGCGAGGCCGATGCGCGGCGCGAAACGACTCGCGCGGGACAGCAACGCCGCGAAGCGCGTGTTCGAAACACCAGCTGCGATCTCCTCGACCTGGAGTCGGAACTCCGCGCCAGCACGTGCGTCCAGATGCGCCTCGACCAGGGGTGTCAGAAACTCACGCGTCGCGCTCATTCGTTTTCCTGCGGCGGGGAGGTCGGCGCCGCGTCCGGTTGCGCAAGCCCGGCCGAGAGGGCCAGCGCGAGGAAGCTTGTCGAGGCCGTGATCATGTACTTGGAGTCGAGAAAGTCGCTCGCGCCGCCGCTTTGGAACTGGGTCTTGACCAGGTGCGGGCGCAGACGCGCATGATAGAACTCGCGCTCCGAAGCGGGCAACAGATCGATCGCCAGGGCCTGGTAATAGTGGCCAAAAAAGTAGAAGTAGCCGGCGTTCTGGTGAAAGCCCTCGTGGGGAATCGGCCGCGTACGCACCTGGTCGAGGAAACCCCGATGACGAAAGAAGGCCTCGACACCGCGCCGCACCACGTCGACGGTGATCTTGGGGTCTCCGACCCGCACGCGAGCCCAGTTCGCGACCTGAGTACGGCCGAGACTCCCCTCGATACGGTTGATGCTCTCGACACCCGAGATGCTCGGAACCGGCGCCAAGGAATAGCCGTAGGCTCCGCCGGGCAGCTCGCAGCGCTGCAGGTAGCGCAGAGCCCGATCGATGGAACGCTGTTCGATCGGCCAGCCGAGGTCCCGGGCCTCGACCAGCGCCGGCAACACCAGGGCGGTACAGAAGCTCGTGCCCCAGGTCGGCTGGACGAGGTAGGGCGGAAAGTCGTAGTAGGCCCAACCGCCGGAGACGGCCTGCTGCCGACCGAGCACCTCGTAGAATTCCAGTGCACGCGTCTTCACGGCGGCCGCGCGATCCGCGGCAACCAGACGCTCGTCCGCCGCGAGCTCCACGAGCGACACGAAGCCGTAGAGCGCGCTCCATGTGTGGTCCGTGTCCCAGTCGCTCCCACGGTGCGGGACCTCGGTGCTGCACAGCCAGTCCACCGCGCGCAGCAGCGCCTCGTCGCTGGCCTCTGTGCGTGGCGCTGCCGCCAGGGCCATGCAAGCTAGGCCGTGGGCCGCAACCTGCCACGCGTAGTACGAGTCCAGAGCGAACCCCAGCTCGAGCACGCACTCAGGCGCCTTGGTTCCGAAGGATCCGTCGGCGTGTTGTTCCGCGAGTAGCCAGCCGATGGCCCGTTCGAGCGGTGCGTGCACATCCTCGCGCGCCATCTGCTCCACCCTGCCCTGAGGCGCGGCCGCGCCAAACGCCGACGAAATCGCCACACCGAGTCCCGCGACAACCCAGACCAGGGTTGCTGCGAAGGCGCGGCCAGTTGTCCCGAAAGCGATCACTTGCTGGGCGCTTTCTTCAGCTTGCGCACGGCGCCGCGCAGGTCCTGGAGTTCCTCCTCGATCACCACCAGAGCGTGCTCCTTCTTCATCAGATCCAGCTCCGAATTCACGCGGCCCTGCTCCTTGGCATGCTGCTCGTGCTCGACCGCGCGCTGTGCCTTGGCGACCTCGACGTTGAGCTCGCGCTCGCGCTCCTGCTCATCGGTGCGCAGTCCGAGCTCGGCCTTCTGCTGCGCGATAGCCAGGGAGCGCTCGGCGAATTCCACGGTGCGCCGGTGGCGCGCGATGATCTCGTCCTTGGAGGACGCCTCGGTCTCCTCCTCGTAAATCGCCAGGATACCGGCCAGGTCCGTGCGCGCGTCGTGCACGCGGCGCTCGGCGAGGTCGACGGCGAGCACGCGCTCTGCCTGCTTCAGCGGCTGTTCCAGCTCCCCGAAACGCGCCAGGTTGCGCTCCGTATCCCCCGCCTTGCGCGCGGCCTGCGCCACCGCCCACTCGTGCTCGGTGGCATCCTCGTCGGCTGCGCGGCGCGCTAGCTTCAGCTCGAGCTGGGCGACGTGCAGGGCGCGCTCCTTCTTCTCGACCTCGCGCGTCTTGGCGCGCGCCTTTTCCTTGCGCTTCCGCTCGGCCTTGGCGGCGGCGTCAGGGTCCGCATCGGTCTCGGGGTCGGAGGCCATGTCGGCCGGCGGCACACCCTCCCCAGCCGGCAGGGTGGTGGAACAGGCCAGGCAGGCCAACGACAGCCAGCCCAGGAGAGCGAGCTGGATAGCGGAGCGGACAGCGGGAAGGAGAGTCGTCAGGTGGGAGCCTGTGGTCATGATCGGCGGGCCTCGGGGTCGCAGTTCCAGGGGGTACGGAGGCGGGCATCGGTGCGCCGGGCGCCCGTGACCCGGGGCCCCGAATATACCCGCCCCGGCGCCCCTCCCGGTCATCCGGGGCCCCGCCCGTTCTACCTTTTGCCTACATCGAGCACGCTCCGCGTCGGAGGTCGACAAGTCCCCGAAGCTGGGCTAGGCTTCGCGCTTTCCGCACCTCTCAGATCGCATCCCCAGAAGGCTTCCGATGACCCACGGCGTATTCCGCACTCCGACTCCCTTCAACGAGCCCATCCAGGAGTTCGCCCCCGGCAGCGCTGAGCGCAGCGCGCTGAAGGCCAGCCTGACCGCGCTGTCAAAGGAGGAGATCGAGGTCCCGCTGATCATCGGTGGTGAGGAGGTCCGCACGGGCGTGACGGCCAAGATGGTCATGCCCCACGACCACGGGCATTCCCTTGGCATCTACCACAAGGCCGGTGCAGCCGAGGTGGCGCGTGCGATCGACGCCGCCGACGACGCCAAGCGCGCATGGTGCGATCTGCCCTGGGAAGAGCGCGCCGCCGTCTTCCTGCGTGCCGCAGAGCTTCTGACAACATCCTGGCGGGACACGATCAACGCCTCGACGATGATGGGCCAGTCGAAGACCGCGCACCAGGCCGAGATCGATGCGACCTGCGAGCTGGCGGACTTCTGGCGCTACAACGTGCATTACATGGAGCGGCTCTACAACGAGCAGCCCGACTCCTCCGCGGGTGTCTGGAACCGCCTCGAGCACCGGCCGCTCGACGGCTTCGTGTTCGCCATCACGCCCTTCAACTTCACGTCCATCGCCGGCAACCTGCCGACCGCCCCGGCCATGCTCGGCAACACGACGCTCTGGAAGCCGGCCTCGACGTCTGTCTATTCCAACTACTTCATCATGAAGTTGCTGATGGAAGCTGGCCTGCCGCCGGGCGTCGTGAACTTCCTGCCGGGCTCAGGCGCCGAGGTCGGGGATCCTGTCGTCGCGGACACGCGCCTGGCCGGTGTGCACTTCACGGGCTCGACACGCGTCTTCCAGGGCATCTGGTCAAGCATCTCGAGCAACATCCAGAGC
Organism: Planctomycetota bacterium; assembly: GCA_047618565.1. GTDB lineage: Bacteria > Planctomycetota > UBA1135 > UBA1135 > JBLHKW01. The sequence continues at coordinate 16,875 of JBLHKW010000041.1, read as the reverse complement.
TACGGCCAGTACCCACGCATCGTGGGCGAGACCGGTGGCAAGGACTTCGTCTTCGCGCACCCCTCCTCGAAGGCGCGCCAGCTGGCCGTCGCCCTCGTACGCGGCTCCTTCGAGTACCAGGGCCAGAAGTGCTCCGCGGCCAGCCGTGCCTACATTCCCAAGAGCATGTGGCACGACGTGCGCGATGCCATGGGCGACATGCTGAGCGAGATCAAGACCGGCGATCCCAAGGACTTCCGCAATTTCCTGGGCGCGGTCATCGACGCGGCTTCCTTCAACAAGCTGAAGGACACCATCGACCAGGCCCGTACGGATCCCGCGGCCGAGGTCATCTTCGGGGGCGGATGCGACGACTCCAAGGGCTGGTTCGTCCAGCCCACGGTGGTCGAGGTCAAGGAACCCAAGCACACGATGATGCGCACCGAGTACTTCGGTCCGCTGCTGACCGTCTACGTGTACGACGACGCGCGCTTCTCGGAGACGCTCGAGCTGTGCGCCTCCACCTCGGCCTACGCCCTGACCGGTTCCATCTTCGCCGACGATCGCATGGCGGTGCGCGAGGCCGTCAACACGCTGCGCTTCGCCGCAGGCAACTTCTACATCAACGACAAGCCCACGGGCGCGGTCGTCGGGCAGCAGCCCTTCGGAGGCTCGAAGGCCTCGGGAACCAACGACAAGGCAGGATCGATCCTGAACATGATGCGCTGGGTCTCGGCGCGCACGATCAAGGAGACGCTCGCCCCGGCGACGAGCTACCGCTACCCGTCCATGGACGAGGAATAGGCCGTCAGAACCGATTACAGCTCGACGGCTTCGAGGTGCACGATCAGTGCAGCCGCGCCGTAGATCTGAAAATACTCGAGGTCGATCGTGTGGTTGCCGGCCTCGAGTTCGATCGACGTGGATTGTTCCTTGGCCGAGTGCCAGGTCCAGTCCTCGAGCACGATCGATCCGTCGATCGAGACGCGCACACCGTCATCGGAGGTGACGGTGAGCTCGTACCAGCCGCCCTTGGGCAGGGTGACCTGGGTGTCGGCGATCAGGCCGAAGTATTCGTTGCCAACGACCTTGCGGATTTCATTACCAGGCCACGGGCTCGCCCAGTTGGCCACGGTACGCCGCAGGTAGGGCTCGGAGCGCAGTGCGCGCCAGGCATCCACGTCGCCGCGCGGGTCGGACGTGGACGGGTTCCATGGAAACCAGACGGCATCCCATTCGGCCTGCGCCAGCAGGCCGCCGGGGAAGCGCTGCGAGGGACGATCCTCCATCGAACGGTGGTCCCAGGGGCCCCACTCGCCCATCACGATCGTTTCCAGGGCGCCCTCGCCCGGCTCCGCGATGACGACCTTGCGACCCGAGACCACCGGCGCGCGCTGGTTGCGAACTTCCTCCAGGCGCGGATGCCCGCGTCCGTCCCACGGCCGCAGCGTCGACTCGCGGATCAGCCCGCTCGGGCGTGAGCCATCGGGGCCGCTCATCCATTCGCGCACGAGAAACTCGTCCATGTCCGGACGACCCTCGGCCTCGAGACCCAGGATCTCGAGCCGCCGATTCTCGATCGGAAAACGATTGTTCGCAAAGGCCACCTCGGTCGTCTGCGCCAGACGCAGATCGAGGTCGTTGTCGGCCAGCGTGTTGCTCAGCACCCAGTGGCCGCGCGAGTCCGTGTCACGCTGCTCTCCAAAGGGTCCATCCACGTACTGCGGATCCTCGTCCCAGAAGAGCTCGATGCCCTTGAGGTTGTCGCGGATGCTGTTCTGCGCGATCAGGCAGTCCTGCGCGTGCTCGATGCTGATCCCGCTCCCCAGTGTCCCGTGGACCTCGTTGCCGAAGAGCAAGAGGTTGCTCGAATAGGACCCCAGGACGCCAAACTGATGGCTGCCGGATAGACGGTTCTTGGTGGCGACGTTGTGGGCCGAGAAGGAGACCTTCAGGGAGGTCCCGACGGCGAAGCTGAGATCGTTGTCGAAGATCAGGTTTCCGTCGCTGCCGCCCACTTCGGTCTCACCGCGCTCGAGGCCACGGCCGCCCACGATATCGTTGCCGCCGAAGATGGAGATGCCGTCGCCGCAGTGGGTAGCGCTGTTGTGAGCCACGACGTTGTTGCTGCTGCGCTCGTACATCAGGATGCCCGCCGCGTCCTGGCCGCGCCAGTAGACGTCATGACTGTAGCCGCGCACGCAGTAGTCGAAGGCGTTGTGGCTGATCTTGTTCTCTGACGAGCGGAACATGCCCAGCCCCCAGCCGGACAGGAACGAGAAGTCGTTGTCGAAGACCTCGGATCCTTCGGTGCGCGTCAGGAGGATGCCGTTCTGGCCGTGGCGCCCCTTGCAGTTGCTGATCGTGATCTCGTGCCCGCGCGTCACGCTGATGGCAGCGCCGTAGTTGACGAGCCATTCGGCGCGGTCGTTCTCGTGCGGCCAGAGCCAGTCGGCACCGTTCTCGGCGGTGACGGTCGATTGCAGGCGCTGTCCGTACCAGCCGTCGAACTCGACCCCCTCGACCGTGATGCCGGATGAGTTTTCAACCACGATGCAGGCCTTGTAGCCGCCGATGCGTCCACCGCGAAGGGTCACGTCTGTGCAGCCCCGAACCACGATGCCCCAGCCAACACACAGCGCGAGATCCGTGCCCGCTGCGGCGCCACGCAACTCGATACCCGAGAGATCGACGGTCACGCCGTCCAGGTCCTCGAGCAGGATCGCGCCCTGGCGGCCGTCCTCGCCCAGGGCGGGGCGCAGGTAGGTACCTTGCTTGAAACTCGTGTCCTGGGTCACGAGGAGCGTAGACCCCTCGGGAAAGGCGACCGGTCCCCGCTGCCCGCCCGCCACGCGGGTGGAGCTGCTGGTGGTCGAACAGGATGTGGCCAGTAGTCCGAGCGTCAGGCTCAGGGCGTTCCGGAGGGTCAGGGCAGTGTTCGAGGGGGTCATTCGGAGGGTGAGTGCTTTAGCTGGAGATCCGGCAGGTTGCAAGGAAGTCGGCCAGCTGTAGATCGGCCGTCAGTGCCACAAAGCTGAGGGCCCTGTCCCAAAACCCGGTACGGAGCTATGCTCTGGCGCTAACCATGGCCCTTTCTCCTGAAATGGACGCAATCCCGAGCCCCCCCGTGGGAGCGCCCGAGCACCTGCGCCCGACCGGAATCACCCTGCGCCCCGGCCTGCCGATCTGCCAGACCGATCTGCCCCTGGATTGGTACCAGCCCGAGTTCCAGCCCTACGCGGAGGAGTATCTCGCGCTTCCGGACCGCACTCCGGAGTCCGTCCTGCCCTGGCTGGACAGCTACGTGCGTCCCGCCCAGGAACACTTCGGCGACAGCCTGCTGCTGCTGGCTCATTATTACATGGGTGGCGAGATCGTGAAGCTCGTCGAGCGCTACGGAGGCGCCGTGGCCGACAGCTACGCGCTCGCCCTGCAGGCCGCCCGCAACCCGGAGAAACGGATCATCGTCGAGTCGGCAGTGCACTTCATGGCCGAGGCCGTGGCGATCCTGGCAAACCCCGACCAGTCGGTCTGGATCACGAATCCGAAGGCCGGCTGCACGATGGAGATGCTAGCCAAGGATTACCTGGTGAGCCCCATCGCGGATCAGCTGCGGGCGCGCTACGGCGATGACCTGCTGGTGATCGCGTACATGAACACCTCCGGCCGGCTCAAGGCGCTCGCGGGCGAGACGGGTGGCGCCGTGTGCACCAGCTCGAACGCGCACAAGGTGGTCGCGTGGGCGCGCCGCCAGGGCAAAAAGATCTTCTTCGTGCCCGACCAGCACCTGGGTCGCAACACCTGGGCGCGTCTGGGTCTCGACCCGAGCCTGCTACTGACCCTGCCCGACCCCCAGAAGCACGCTGCCAATTACACCCTGGCCGACGTGGACGGCGGACTCGATGCACTCGACGCGGCCGAGATGATCCTCTGGGGTTCCTACTGCGGCGTGCACACGGTCTTCTCGGCTGACATGGTGCGCTGGTGGCAGGAGCGCGGCTGGCGCGTACTCGTGCATCCGGAGTCTCCGATCGAGGTCGTGATGGCCTCCGACGGCTCCGGTTCGACCAGCTACCTGTGGGCCGCCGTGATGGACGCACCAGCAGGATCGAAGATAGTGATCGGCACCGAGGGCCACTTCGTGCGCAACGCACGCGATGCTGGAAAGGCGCACGGCGTCGAGGTCATGCACCTGGCCGAGATCCCCGATGACAACCTGCGCGCCGGCGGATGCGGTTGCGCAACCATGAGCCGCAACGACCCGCCGCACCTGGCCGGCATGCTGGATCTGTTGCGTCAGGACCGTGCTCCGGACCTCAACCGCGTATTCGCCGGCGATTCGGTCGACGAGATCACCGGCAGTCGTGACCGCCTCGACGACGCAGAACGCGCGCGCATGACCCGTGACGCGCGGCTCTCACTCGAGCGCATGATCGAGATCACCGAGAGCCCGTCCTAGGCCGGCGAACCTCAGGCGCGCTCGACGTCCCAGACCTCGGTGCCAAAGTGGTCCCAGGGCAAGCGCCCCTCGTCACACTCGTCTCCGACCGAGAACTGTACGTCCACGAAGTAGATGATCGCGGAGTGTGTGGCCGGACGCAGGTTGCGACAGCCGTGGGCGACACCGGGCGGGATGCGGATCAGGAACGAGTTCCCGTCACCGAGGACAAAGCGACGCACTGTGCCCTCGCTGCCCGAGCCCTGGCGCACGTCGGCCAGCACCAGCAGCAGCTTGTCCTGGGGCGGCACGAACCACACGTCCGTCTGGCGCTTGTGCAGATGGAAGGCCTTGATGGCCATGGGGTCCATCAGGCTGTAGTTCATCTGCTTGGCGGTGAAGCCATCGAACTGCTGGTGCATGCCGGCGTCGAAACGTCCGAGCTCCGTCATGGACCCACCGTCGTCGTTGAAACGACGCAGCTGGACGATCTCGACGCCCTCGATCTCGGGCTGGGCGCCATAGTCCTGGATCCCGTAGCTGGCCTGGGCTTTCGGGTTGAATTCGGGCATTCCTGAGTCCTGAAGGGAGAGAATCGAAGGCGTGGTCGAAAACCGCGGCTGGTGAAGCGGGTGGCGCCCCAGCTAGACTCTGGCCGCCATGACCCCCACACGCAAGGATCAACCACCCACAGGACCCACGGACCAGGCCTGCGCCGGATCCCGCCGTCCACTCGTACACAGATCGGTCATGGACGTGCGCGGACTTGACGGTCTGCTCGAAGACTGCCTGCCCAGCTTCGGCGGCGGCTACCTCCGCCGCGTCTGGAAACTGCTCGACGAGGCCATCGGCCGCGAGATCCCCATGACCCTGGCCGTCGCCGGTCCCGTGACCGCCTCCGGTCAGCACCTGGCCTGGCTCAACCCGTTGCTCGACACGGGCTGGTTCTGCCTGATCTCCACCACAGACGCCGTCTGCTACCACGACGGCCACCGCGCCCTCGAGGACGCCGGCCCCGAGCCCTTCCACGAGGTCCCCATCTTCGGCGACGACGGCGCCCTGCGCGATGAGAACGTCATCCGCATCACCGACATCGGCTTCGACGAGCAGATCCTCCTGAGCCAGGACGACTTCATCGCAGGGTGCCTGGCCGGCCCCGAGTTCCAGCGCCGCATGTCCGGAACGGAGATGCGCCACCTGCTCGGCGCGCGCTACGCCGACCAGGAACAGCGCACCGGCGCCCCCGAGGGCCTGCTCGCCCTGTGCCACCGCAAGGCCATACCGATCTTCGTCGGTGCCCCCAGCGACGGCTCGGTCTTCCTGAACTCCATGAAGCTCTGGGCCCAGGCGCGCAAGAACGGCAGCTCGTACAAGTTCGACCTCGACCTGCACGAGGAGGTCTTCGAGAGCTGCGCCTACCACCTCTGGGGCCTGACCGACACCGTCCACGGCGGCCTCGGCACGCTGATCCTCGGCGGCGGCGTCCCCAAGAACTTCAACCTCCAACCCGAACCCGCTCTAAGCCAGGTGCTAGGCCTCGAAGACATCCGCGGCTACCTCTACGACATCCAGATCACCACCGCGCCGATCACGGAGGGCTCCCTGTCATCGTGCCCCCCATCGGAAGCCGTCACCTGGGGCAAGGTCGACCGCGACACCTATCAAAACACCTGCGAGTCCCTGCCCGCCGACTACTCAATAGTCATGCCCATCCTGGCGCGCGCGTTACTGGAAAAGCGCGCTCGCTTCGAAGGACTGGCTGAGAAGATCGGCGAAGTGAAGCTATTCGAACGCCACCCGGAAGCCCGCGGCTATTTGCGGGATCGGAACGGCTACCGATTACTGGACCAACGCGAATCGTTGATGGCGAACCTGCAAGAGCGAGTGTGAATGGGCCGAGCCTGAGCAAAATCAGCCGGCCTTCCCCTGGCAATGTCACCCCCCCGCCCCCCCCTCTCAAGAAGGCCGGCGGATTTTGCTCTGGCTCGGTACATTCACACGTCACGTCTCCCCCCCCGTAGAAAGTTGCCCAGACTCCGTATATCCGGTAATCCAAAACCCACGCCGGATAACCCGCGTGATTACCCGCCCGCCGAAACCGGGACCCAGGCGAAAACGGATATGTCTATGGACGGATATACCGTGCCAGAGCAAAATCCGCCGGCCTTCGTGAAGATCAACGGGGGCTGACATGGCCAGGGGAAGGCCGGCTGATTTTGCTCTGGCACGCTACCCCCGCCCATATACGATACCCCCCATGGTTGATGAGACTCCGGGACCGGAAATCGAAGAGCAGCTTCCGCCTTACGTGATCGAGGGCGCGCGCTCGGGGCGTTCTGGGTGCAAGACGTGTCGGCGCAAGATTGAGAAGGAATCCCTGCGACTGGGGATCCTGATCGAGGGCCCGTTCGGGACGGGGTACATGTGGCACCACCTGAAATGTTCTGCGCGACGGCACTTCGAGAAGCTTGAAGAGGCGTACGAGCTCGAGGCCTGGAAAGAGGCCAAGGTCGAGCCCAAGGACCTGCCCGCGCTCGAGGAGCTGAAGAAGCTGCACGAGGTGGCCGAGGTCAAGAAGAAGGAAAAGCGCACGCTGCCCTACGCCGAGCTGGCGCCCTCCGGTCGCTCGAAGTGCAAGCAGTGCTCCGAGGTGATCGAGAAGGACGCTGCGCGCATCGTGCTCGGCCGTGAGGTCGAGTTCGGGCGCCAGGTGCGCACGACACCGATCAACCTGCACCCGCGCTGCGTCCCCATGGAGATGCAAGCACCCGACTGCGCCCACGAGCCCGACGGCTTCCTGGACGAGCTACGCGCCAACAGTCCCGACCTGGCGTCGCGCATGGAAGACCTCGCGACCGAAATCGGCGCCCTCGGCTAGCAGAGACCAGGCCCAGGCCAAGGCCACTGAAATCCCTACCAGAGCGGCGTCGCGCCGCTCTGCAAACGATCCGCGGTCACGCGCAGTCCGCGCAATCCGTGCAGGATGCCGAGCCCCTTGGCCAGCACCGCCCGCTGGCGACCGCGAAAGACGCTCACCAGCCACAACGGTGGCAGACTGAGCACGTCGAACACGCCGAACCGCAACCACTCCCGCAGGCCACCGTGGCGCCGCAGGAAGTGGATCGAGTTGACGCCCTGCATGTACTTGCGGCGCGGGTTGTAGCCTCCGCCCGTAGCACTCGACGGCTCGTGGTGACAGGCCAGCTCGCCAACCGACAGCACCTGGAACCCGGCCGCGCTGGCGCGCACGCAGAAATCCACGTCCTCCATGTAGGCGAAATAGCTCGGGTCCAGCATCCCGATCGCGTCGAAGACCTCGCGCCGCACGAGCATCGCGCAACCGGCGATGTAGTCGACATGGCGACGCTCCTGCCAGCGGGCCGCATCCGGGGCGCCGTGTCCGAGGAGCGTGGACAGGTTCTGGCGCCAGGTCATCATCCCGCCCGCGCACCAGACGCGCGCCGGTGGCTGTGCGTACAGGACGCGTGGGCCGACGATGCCGACCTTCGGATCCTGGCTCAAGACCTCGACCAGAGAGCGCGGCACGTCCGCCGGAAACGTGACATCGTTGTTGGCGAACAGAACGCTGCTCGCGCCCGCATCGAGCGCGTACCGGGCACCCTGGTTGGCGCCCTCGCCAAAGCCCAGATTGCTCTCGTTGGTGATGGTGGCGATCCCCAGAAAGTCCCGCCGCACCTCGTCGAACGACTGATCGCTCGAGGCGTTGTCCACGAAGACAATGTGCTCGGCGGGAATCCCTCCCCCAAGCAAACTGGACAGGCAGGCCGCGTTCTGCTCACCGCCGTTCCAGTTGACGACGACAGCCCACAGGCCATCCAGGTCGAGGTTGGTCACGAATCCTCGTCCCGCTCGGCGTCGTCGGTCACGCGCTGCACCTCGGAGAAGACGCGTCCGTGGGCCAGCAGCGTCTCGACGCTCTCGCCCGGTTTCAGCTCGTCCGACCGGCGCACCGCGCTGCCGTCGGCGCGGCGCATGATCGAGTAGCCGCGCCCGAGCACGGCCAGGGGTGAGGTCGCCTCGAGCGCGCGCGCGGCCAGATCCAGGCGCGCCTCGCGCTTGCCGAGTGGCTCTACCAGGGATCGAGTCAGCGTCTTGCCGAGCGCATCCAGCCGCGCCGACAGTCGTTCGAGGCGCAGCGCGGGACTCTGACGCGCGATGCGCACCTCGAGTGCACCGAGCGCCCGCAATCCGGACTCGCCACGGCGCATCCCGGCTGACTCGAGCCGCTTGCCCAGGTCGCTGGCGCGCTGCGCGCGGTCCTGCAACAGCTGTTCGGGGCGTCGCAGGGTGCGCGCGCGCGCGAGCCGATCGAGGGCCTCTTCGCGCGTCTCGATCTGGCGTCCGACGGCCCCGACCAGGTAACCCTGCAAGCGCTCGAGCACATCCAGCATGCTCGTCTCGTCCGGGATCACCATCTGCGCCGCGTCCGTCGGCGTATGGGCGCGGTGGTCGGCGACGAGGTCCGCCAGGGTCAGGTCCGTCTCGTGCCCGACCCCGCTGATCACGGGCACGCTCGCGGCCCAGATGGCCTCCGCCACCGCGAGCTCGTTGAAGCCCCACAGGTCCTCGATCGAGCCCCCGCCGCGCGCGATGACGATCACATCGACACCGCTGGCGTCCAGGCTGCGGATCGCTTGCGCGATGCCACGGGCGCAGTCGCGCCCCTGCACCAGGCAGTGCGCCAGCCGCACCGGGTACATGGGCCAGCGCACGGAACGGGTGCGCAGGAAATCCTGGAAGGCCGCGCCATCACGGCTGGTCACGACGCCGATGCGCTGCGGCAAGCGCGGCAACGGGCGAGCGCGCTCGAACCACCCGCGCCCCTTGAGCTCCACCTTGAGCGCTTCGAGCTGCGCCAGCAGCGCTCCGATGCCGCGCTGCTCGACGCGCTGCACGATCAGGTTGTAGTTCCCGCGCGGCTTGTACACGTCGAGATCGCCGTGGCAGACGACGCGCATGCCTTCCTCGAGCCGGAAATTCGCCGCGCGCGCCAGGCGGCTGCGCCAGATGGCGCAGTGGATCAGGGCGCCGTCGTCCTTGAGGTCGAAATAGGCGTGTCCGGACGCCGGCGTGCGCAGGCTCGTGATCTCGCCCTCGACCGCCAGGCGCCCCATGCCGCGCATCGCGCGCAGGATATGCTCGGTGACCTCCGTGACCGAAAAGACGCGCGGCCCCGAGGCCCCCGAGGCCCCCGGCGCAACGGGCGCCACAGGCTTGGCCGGTACCGCGGGCTTGGGCACCGCCGCAGCCTTCGGACGCGCGGCCGGCTTCGCGGCGCGCGCACTGGACCCGGGCGCGGGCTCCGGTTTCAGGTCGTCGAAGAGGCCCCGCTGGGGTTTCTCACTGGGGGTCGAGGCCATGGGGCTCTTAAATGGCGCAAGGAGCGCCCCAGGTCAACCTCATTGACCCGCTCGGGGCTCGGCTTCCGGCTGCGGAGCGCTGGAGTCCCCGCCGGCGGGCAGGGAGTGCGGCAATCGGGCCGCGCCCCAGTCCGCCATGGGCGCTGCAGGCAGGAAGATCCGGTAGCGACCGTCGAGGAAGGGCGCCCGCCGCCCCTCTCGCTCGCTCACCCCATCCCGCATCATCAGGAGGATCCCGCTGCCCTCGGCCTCGATGCGAAGCTCATCCGCGAAGATGCGCTGGATCGTGCGGCCCTCCGGATCGAGCTGCACCAGGTGCACCACTCGCAGGGCCTCCCCGACGACGCCCCCGAGCTCGCGCAGCCGCCAGCGGCCGCCACGCGCGCTGGCGTCCAGCAAGCGATTGAGCTCGCCCCTCACCAGCTCCCGGTCCCAGCGGCCATCATCCGGCAGCGCGGCCACGTCCTCCGGGTCGAACAGTTCGGGCAAGCGATCGATCCACGGCTTCGGATCGACGTGGGGCAGCTCGATGCGTCGCACGCCCGCGCGGCGCACGCTCGTGGCGTCCGCGGCAGCATCGACGAGCGCGTCCGGCACGCCGAACGTGAGCACCTGATCCCCGTAGCGCTCATAGCCATCCTCGAATACCAGGGTCACGCTGCGCGCGGCGCGACTGCACTCGAGCCGCAGCCGCTCGCAGGCGAGTATGCCCGTCGGCCGCCCGCGATCGTCGAGCAAGCGCACCACGACGGGTCCCGTGGCCCCGTCGGCGACGCGCCCGATCTCCAGGATATCCATGTCCATGACGTGCTCACCGAGCAACAGGGCGGACAGGTCGCGCAGGATGACCAGCGCGCGCTCGGCTCCTGGGTCGGGCTCGGCGCTGGCTTCCGAGGCTCCATCGGCCACGGTTGAAGCCGGTAAATCGAAGGCCAGGAACGACGGAGTGGGTGGCGCTTCTTCCACATCGAGGGACGCCATGGCGCGCGTGAACTCGAGCCACTCCACCTCGCGCTCTGCGCGTCCTTCACGCTCCGCAAGCAGCACGCCGCGCAAGCGCCGGATCTCCGCACTCAGCGCGGCCTTGCCACTCGGTTCCTGTTCTTCGTGCGGCACTTGGGCCGTGCCCGCAGCCACGGGAAGCGCGCCGTCCGTGCCAGGCAGGATGCGCGCCAGCCACCATCCACCGACGAAGACCGCGGGCAGTAGCCACCACCGAGGACGATTCATTGGGGCGTCTGCATGGCGCTGTCCAGGCCCGGCGCCAGGTGCGGGATCGGGCGCGCGGGATGCTCGGCGCGCGCGAGCGACGGTTGTGCGGGAGCGCTGGCGAAGTGACGTGCTTCCAGGATCCAGGTCCGCCCACCGGCCAGGGCTCCACCCTGCGCTTCGACGATACGCGGTGCCTCATCCTCCGTCGCGATCGGCGCACGGCCCCACAGGACCAGGCTGACCTCATGCCCGGGTTCGAGCAGGTTGGGCGCGCTGAGCAAGCTGCGCAGTGGATCGGTGACGCCGGACCCGCCGCCGCCGGCGGGACGGCCCACGATCGGGACCAGGGCCAGGCCTTCCGGATCGGCGACGCTCCAGCCCGCGATCGCCACGGGCTCGCCCACGGTCTCACCGTGCGGCAGGTAGGTCACCAGCAAGCGCCAGGGCTGACCCGGGCCGAGGCCCAGGCGCCGCTCGAGCGCACTCGCATCTAAGCGCTGGCGCGCCGCGTCCGCGTGCAGTGGCATCAGCCGTGCGTGCAGCGAGCCGGAGGTCCCGGCCCAGCCCTCGACGCCCGCGCGGTCGGGCAATGCGGGCGCGCTGTGCGCGCGCGCTCCCAGGCCCTCGGCCCCGGGCCGCTGACGCGACCACATGAAGAGCGCGCACACCAGGGACAGGACGAAGAGGAGCGGACCAGCACGCGCCCGCGCGGGCGCGTCGAACGACCCGTCTTCCTTCAGGCTTTCCATGGTGTGGCTGGACCGATTCGATCAGGACGTGGGATACGGCTCCAGGGGCGGCGCGGCCCCTGCAGACCGTGGACGACGGATCACGCGCCTTCGTCCCAGTTCTTCTTCTTGTTCTTGTTCCACCAGCGCTGCCACTCGGAAGGCCGGCGCTCCTTGTGGCCCGACAGGCGCTGCAAGGTCGTGATCATCGCGGCCGAGATCGTGTCGTAGCGCTCGCGGGCGATGGTGTCGTTGATGTTGATATCCGTGGCCCCCTTGGCCCCCGTCAGGGCGTCGAGCACCTCCTTGAAGAGCACCTTGCGCTCCTTCTCCTCGAGGTCCTCGAAGCTCGCGATGGCGTCCGCGGCAGCCGCCTGGAGCGTGGCCTCGTGGTGGGTCAACAGATCGACGAGAGTGTCCATGCCCTTCTCGGAGCGCGTCTTTCCGAGGGACGCGATCAGGTCACGCTGCAGGATGAGGTCCTTGCGATGACGCTTGTCACCGATCCACGAGGTCAAGACCTTCACGCTCTCGGGTCCCATCTCGCCCAGGGAGACCGCGACCGCCCGGTACAACCGGTTGTCGATCAGGCCCTCATCCGTGTCCTGGCGCTTCGCCTCCAGGGCCTTGCCGACGCCCTTCACGATAGCGGCGCGGTCCTTGGGTCCGCAGCCCTCGTAGGCCTGGAGCATGGTGTCGATCAGCGCGATCGCCTCTCGATCCTCGACTCCGCGCTTCTTCACGTGGCCCTTGAAGGTGGCGAGCCACTCCTTGACGTCGTCGCGCTTGTCGGGCTTTTCCTCCTCCTCCTCCTCATCATCATCCTCGAGGAGGTTGGCGCGCGTCCCCCTTGGCGTGACCGGAGCCATGACCGGAACGGCGCAGACGGGCGCGGGAGCGGAGCTGAAGGCGAGCAAGCAGAGCAGATTTTCGATCATCGTGATTACCTCGTCATGGGGACGGGCCACTGGCCGGTCGTATCCACCGGAGTCTCGGCCCGCACCATTAGCTCAAGGTCGGCCCTCGGTCGCAAGTTTCGGTACCTAACCAGCAAATTCCCGGCGAGAAACGTCGATCCGGGACGAATCTGACGCTCCCTGACCCACTCCTAGCCCCTCGGCCCTCCGTCTTCGAGCCTCAACCCCGGCCCGCCGCCTCGCCGCCCGCGGCCCGATCCGCGTGCTCCCGTGCCCGCAGACAGCCCGAGAGCTGCCCGGTGCGCCGCCCGTTGCCGCCCGGCAAGCGCATCCCGGCACCCGGCCCGGCCACATCGAGCACCCCCACGATCCCGCCGGAGGTGTTCGTCAGGAAGACCTCGCTGGCCAGCCCGAGCTCTTCGACCTCGACCCGCCGCTCCTCGACCGCCAGCCCCAGCTGCTCGGCCTCCTCGAGCACCAGCCCACGCATGACCCCCGGGAGGCATCCGCGCTCGACGGACGGCGTGACGAGCACATCATCCAGGACGAGGAACAGATTGGAGATCGTGCCCTCGACGACCTCTCCGTCGTCGCTCGCCAGCAGCGCATCGTAGGCGCCGCGCGCCTGGGCCTGCTCGCGCGCCAGAACGTGCACAGCGCGGCAAGTGGACTTGATCGAGTTCAGGCCCCCGGGCGCCTTGGTCCCGGGCGTCACGACGACGCTGACCCCGCCCGAGGGCGGCCGCACGATCGAACGCGCACCGATCATCAGGGTCGGACCGATGCGCGGCACGCCGCGCGTGGCGGTCAAGCGCAGGAACACATCGCGCGGCCCCAGCCCGCGACAGTACTCGTCGAGCGCCAGACCCGGATCCCAGGGCAGCGGCCACTCGATCCCGAGCGAGCGCACGCCGTGGGCGAAGCGATCGAGGTGGCGCACCTCGAAGAAGCGGTGCCCGTCCTCGAACAGCAGGCCGTCGAAGACCCCGAGGCCCAGCAACAGTCCCTGGTCATCCGCGGAGACGACGGCCTCGCCCGCCTCGAACAGGCGTCCATTGATCCAGGTCGGGAAGCGCTCGATGCTGTCCATCTACTGCGCAGTGTACAGGGCGCGCGTTTCGAATTCCTCGGGTACCTCGCCCTGCGGGAAGAGCGCCGCCACCAGGGCCGCGCCCTTGTCGAGGGTTTCGCGTTGCTCAGCCTGCGCGTCGGAACTCCAGGTGATCCCGCCGCCAACGTGGAAGCGCACCTCGCCCTCGCTGCGCGCGCCAAGTGGACGCCAGACAAGCGTCCGGATCAGGATATTGAACAGCGCGTGCCCGCGCGTATCCACGAAGCCGAGCGAGCCCGTGAAGAACCCGCGCCCCTCGCGCTCGAGCTCGGCGATGACCCCCATGCTTGCGATCTTGGGCGCGCCCGTGATCGAGCCCCCCGGAAAGAGGGCCCCCAGGACGTCGAAGGCATCGACGCCCGGGCGCGTCTCGCAGGTCACGTCCGCCACCAGGTGGTGCACGGCCGCGTAGCTCTCGAGCGACGGAAAGCCCTCGACGCGCACGCTGCCGACCTGTGCCACGCGCCCCAGGTCATTGCGCTCGAGGTCGACGATCATCGCCAGCTCCGCCAGGTCCTTCTCACTCGCGAGCAGATCGGCGCTGCGACGCCGATCTTCATCCGCGTCCAGGCCGCGCGCGATCGTGCCCTTGATCGGTCGCGTGCGCGCGGTGTGTCCGTCGAAGGCTACCAGTAGCTCCGGTGACGCGGACAGCAGCGCTCCGCGGCGCTCCCCGAAGCGCCACTGCTGGAAGGCCGCGAACGGCGCAGGATTCACCCGTCGCAGACGCCGGTAGAGATCGACCGGATCGCCCTCCACGCGCACCGAGAAGGACTGCGCCAGGTTTGCCTGGTACAGGTCGCCGACGCCGATCGAGGCGCGCAAGCGCTCCACCCGCGCGCAGTGGTCCCGCGCGGAAACCCGTCGCTCCAGCTCACCCACGGTCACGAACCGACCTGCCGTGCTCGGTCCCGCGTGCCCGAGCGCCTCGAGCAACCCGTCGCGCCGCTGCGTCCATGGCGCTCGCCCGTCGCCCGGATCCTCGCCGAGCACCAGCGTCGCCTCGCCACTGGCGTGGTCGAGCACGATGAAATCGCAGTACAGCCCACCCACGACGGGCGGTGAGTCCCACGCGTCCCGCGGCAGGTCGAGCGCCTCGCCCTCGATCCCGAGCTCGTACGCGAGCGCGCCGATGAAGCCCCCGTGGAACGGCCCCGGCAGCGAGTCACCGCCATCCTCGGGCTCCAACCGTGCCGCGAACTCGCGCAGGTCCGCCGGCGAGCTCACGCCGTCCGCGGGGCCGATCTCGACCAGCGGGTCGAAGGCCAGCAGACTGAATTCCCGGGGCCGGCCGCCCGCGCTATCGAGGGAGACGATCCCCGCGCGCCCGCTCAGCCGCGCGAGCCAGCCCTCGACACTCGCCCCCGGGTCCGGACAGGACCCGAGCGGAGTTACGCGCGGCTTGAAGCGAAAACGAGCCATGTCAGGTTGGCACTCCGGATCACGGGGTAAACGTGGCACCCAGTCCGTTGGTCAGGTTGAAGCCACTTCCGCCCGGCCCACTCGGATCGCGGTGCCAGAACTGGAAGTTCCAGCTCGAACCGGGCGTGATCTGACGCGGCCCGCTTCCAACCGGAGCGATCGTGAAGTCGAGCATTCGCTGGGCCACGCCCCCCATGGACTGCGCCGGCGGGAACAGGCGCTGCACGGATCCGCCGACGCAGCGGAAGCCGTCTCCAAAGGGCGCCTGGATCTGATTCGGGCCGTAGAAGAACAGGCCCGGCACGCCGTCCGGAAGGTCCGACGCCCTGAGCAGGAAGTCGTTGTTCGTGACGCTCGTCGTCCCCTCCGACGAGATCGACGCCCCCATGCCGGTCGAGTTCGGTGCACCCACACAGTAGGGCTCGGGCGCCATCAGCCCGATCACGTCGAGGCCGTCCTGGGCGCCCGGCTGCGCGGCGTACGCAACCCCAAAGGCCAGCGAGAGCGCGAGATCGGACGGCGATCCGCTGAGAGCGATCGAGTCCACGACCGACGTGGCGGGCCCGGCCGCGTCGATGCGCACCAGGTCCCCGCCGGTCAGGCTGACCCAAAGATCCGAGCCTGCGAAGACCGTGCTGCGCGGGCTGCTGCTCAGGGGCACGCTCGCGACGCTGGTCATGTTCGCGGTGTCCACCACGCGCAGATGGGGTGCGCCCGCGGCCCAGCTTCCGACGTAGGCGAACGCCCCGGTCGCATCGACGTCGACCTGCAGCGGGAACGTGATGCCGGGCACGACCCCGATCTCCATCGATGCGCCGCCGGCGATGGACACGATCGACAGGTCATTCGAGAACGAGTGCGTCACGTACGCCCGCGATCCGTCCGGGGCGAAGGCCACGCGGATCGGGAAGTCGCCGACGTTGACGCGCGTGATCACGGATCGGCTCGCCGTATCGATCAGCAGCAACTCGTCGTCGAAGCTGATGCAGACCGCGAGCACCGAACCATCCGGCGACAGGGCCATGCCGCTCAGCACCCCGTAGGTGTAGGTGATCGAGCCCATCTGACCCGCGACCAGTGAGCCGAGCACGGAACCCGTCCCCAGGTCCAGGAACCAGATGCGGTCCGTGCCAGCGATCGACGCCACGTAGCCCGTCTGACCATCCGGCGAGATCAGCACCTCACCCGGCCGACTGGGAGTCGAGAACGTGTTCACCACGCTGTCCGTCGTGAGGTCCACCTGGGTGACCGTGTGCGAGTCCGTGTTCGTGATCAGCGCCGTCTGGCTGTCTGCGCTGATGGCCACGCCCAGGGAACGGATCCCGGTCGGGATGTACGTCCGGATGGCCCCGGTCGCAACATCCACGATGGCCGCGTTGCTCGAGGTGTTGTTGACGACCACGAGCGAGTTCCCATCCGGTGCCATCCCGAGCGTACGCGGCGCATCGCCCTCGTCCGGCTCACCCGACAGGGCGCGACTCAGGAAGCTCGAGGAGCCCCCATCGATGGAATAGAAGTGCACGTCCTCGCGAAAGCGGTTGTTCAGGCCCACGGCCTTCAGCTCGACCGGCGAGGTCGCCATATCGGCCGTCGGCGCGATCGACAGGCTGGCGACCTGACTCTGGCTCGCGATATCGATCACACGCGTGTTGAAGTTCGCGACGACCGCATAGGCACCGTCGAAGGA
>JBLHKW010000040.1:0-34813 GCA_047618565.1 Planctomycetota bacterium | reverse complement strand
ACCTGCATCGAGCCCTACGAGATGCCCTGGCTCGAGGACTCGGGGGTCAACATCCTCAGGAAGCGGGTGGAGGAGCTGGACGTGTCCTTCTTCGCCGAGCTGGAGGAGAACGACATCCTGTTCATCGACTCGTCGCACGTGATCCGCCCCGAGGGGGACGTGCTCTGCGAGTACCTCGAGATCCTCCCGACCCTCATGCCGGGCGTGATCGTCCACGTCCACGATATCTTCACGCCGCGCAACTACCCGGCCCAGTGGCTGGACGTGGAGATGCGGCTGTGGAACGAGCAGTACCTGCTCGAGGCCTTCCTCTGCCACAACAGCGACTGGAAGATCCTGGGGGCCCTGAACTACCTGCAACATGACCACCACGCGGCCCTGAAGCAGGTCGCGCCCTATCTGAAGCAGGACAGCGAGCCCGGGTCCTTCTACATGCAGCGCGTCTCGGGCGACTGAGTTCACCCACGTGGGCTCTTCAGGCGCGCGCGCTGGCCATCACGGCAGGACCTGGTCCCAGTCGTGGTCGGCGCGGCTCAGGTACCAGTTCCCGTGCTGCTCGGCCAGCTTGGCGCGCGTCTCGGGGTCCGTGCACACGCAGGTCGGGTTCTGCTGTCCGGCGCGCAGGAAGCCGCTGCGGCGCAGGCTGGATCCAAACTCGCGCTCCGGTAGGGAGCACACGATTCCGGCGACGCCCGCTCCAAAGAAATCGACCGCGAAGCGCAGCAGATCCTCGGCCGTCTGCTGGTCCTCCGGCGCGCAGACCAGGTCGACGATCACGCCCGCCTGGCGCTCGATCGGATCCGGGTGGCGCAGGACCACGTACCCGAGCGGCTGGCCGTCCCGGCGCGCGACGAAGGCGCGGTAGCGCAGTCCGCCGAGGGAGCGGAAGCGCCAGCGCAGGAAGCGCGGGGAGCGTGCGACGGTCACGCCAAAACCACCGCTCGTCAGGCGTTCGATCTCGTCGAAGTCGGCGTCGAACTCCTGCTTCTCCAGCACCTCGGTCCGGCTCGGAGCTGGCCTGCGTCCGAGGCCTCGCAATCGCGAGCGCAGGTTGATGACGGCGGCGATGGGCAGATCGAGGTGTGCGTAGCGGGTTCCGATGTGCGCGATGCGCCGTAGCCAAGGTCTGCGCTCGGTGCGCTTCAACAGGTACTCGCGCACGGCCCGCGCCGTCATGCGCGCGGGTCGGAAGTACATGGGCAGGGGTGCCAGGTTCAGGCATCCGGCACGCTCGGCCATGCGCCGCGTGGAGGCGGCCATGGTGAGCTTCATCAGGATTCCTGAGTGCTCCACCGCAGCTTCGTGCAGCCGGTTTCCCAGGCCCTGTCCGCGGCATTCGGGCAGGACGACCAGGTCGATGGCCCAGGCGGCCGGATGCGGCTCGCCGTCGATGCGCAGCTCGATCGGCATGGCGCACATCTGGCCGACGATGCGCCCTTCGTGCTCCGCTATCCAGATCGGCAGGCCGCGCTCGTCGATGTAGGGGTTGTCCTCGAACAGCCACTTCCAGCGTTCGGGGAGCTTGTACTCACTGAGCGCACCGTAGGCGCTGGAGAGGAAGGCCCAGAGGGCCTCGCGGTCCGCCGCCGTGGCCTGACGCACGCGCGCGTCCGTGGTGCTCACGATCGCGCGCCTCCGGGACGCAGGGCGCGCTTGATACGCGCAGCCCAGGGCCGCCAGCGGTACGCGCCCTGGGCCTTCAGGCGGAACTCCAGGGGACTATCCCAGGGGTCGACGCCGACGCGGCCGACGACGAAGGGATCGCGGCTCGGAAAGGCGGGCAGGGGCAGGATCGTGAACACATGTTCGTAGCCCGCGGCGCGGCAGAGCTCGAGCGTCTGCTCGTCGTGGGCGCCGTAGGGGAAGGCCAGGGTGGTGACCGGCGTTCCGAGCACTCGCTCGAGCGTCGTGCGCGAGTCGCTGATCTCGGAACGGGCCTGCTCGACCGGAACCTCAGGTAGGCGCGCGTGGTTCACCGTGTGGGATCCGATCTTCACCAGAGGGCTCTGGATACGCGCCAGGGTCTCGGCCTGGACGATGGTCTCGGAGCTGTCCGGGCACTCGGCGAGCATGGGCCACGGGGGCGGTCCGTCGAGGGCGCCGGACGGGGCGAAGATCGTGGTCGGGATGCCGCGCTCTTCGAGCTCGGGCAGGGCCTCGTCGACGACGCTCTGGAAGGCGTCGTCGAAGGTCACCGCGGAGTAGTACTCGCCGGCGGTGAACGGGCCAGTGAAGTCGCAGTGGACGGGCGTCGACCAGCGCTGCAGGCGGTCCATCTGGGCCGCGAAGGCGGCTCGATGCTGGGGCGGTACCGCGTGATAGAAGAGCACGATGCCGGTGGGCGAGCAGGGCCGTCCGAGCAGGCGGCGCAGGCCTCCGGTCAGCCGGTCGAGGCTCCAGCACGCGAGGCTGAGCGAGAGGATCAGGAGGCGTCCCACGGCTTCAGTGGTGGGCCGCGCACAGGGCGGCGGCCAGCGGGGCGGGTCGGTGCTCGAGAGGGCGCAACATCGCGGCTCCATGCTATTCGCCCGGACGCGCTCGCCGAAGCCTCGGGGCGGTGACTATTTGAGCGCTCCCATGACAATCCTCACCGCCCTTCCTACGGTGTCCACGTGAGCGACCCCGAGCAAGATTCCGATCCCCTGGACGCCCCGCGTGGGGACGTGCGATCGGGTACGCGCTGGAACAGCCTCGGCGTCGGGGGGGCGCAGGGGCTGCGCTTCCTGTGCAACGTGGGCCTGGTGAGCCTGCTCGACCCGGCCGATTTCGGCCTGATGGCGATCACCCTCGTCGTGACCGGCTTTCTGGAGATCTTCACGGATTTCGGCGCTGGCCAGATCGTGATCCAGCGTCGCAAGCTGTCGTCCCGGTTCCTGGCCTCCGCCTTCTCCATGAACATGGTGCTCGCAGGCCTCGTGGCGGCTGGCGTCTTCCTGGGTGCCGACGTACTCGCCGCGCTGCTCAAGGCCCCCGAGCTGCCTGCGGTCCTGCGCGTCGTGAGCTTGCTCTTCGTGTTGACCGGGGCGGGCCTCGTCCATCGCGCCCTGCTCGTCCGGACCCTCGCATTCAAGCGCGTCGCGATCGTCGAGCTCACGATCGCACTGGTCTACGGCCTCGTGTCGCTGGTTCTGGCGTCGCGCGGCCTGGGAGTTTGGTCGCTCGTGTGGGGCACCCTGTCGAGCGCAGCTCTCGGAACGGTCATGCTGTGGATCCTGTCGCCCTGGCGCGTGCGCCTGGCGTGGGATCGTTCGCACCTGCGTGAGATCGTCGGTTTTTGCGCAGGCCTGCTCGGCTCCAGCCTCACGTCCTACTTCCTGCAGAACACGGATCGCGTGATCATCGCGCGCTTCCTCGGGGCAGAGGCCCTGGGGCTGTACGAGATCGCCCTGCGCCTGGTCATGTTTCCGGTGCGCCTGATCTCGCGCGTGCTGATCTCGGTCCTGACGCCCGTGTTCGCACGTTTGCAGGACGACACCGAAGCCTTCCGGGCCAAGTTCCTGCGCGCCGCCGCCGGCATCGCGCTCTTGACCTTCCCGATGATGGTCGGCCTGGCGTGCGTGGCCGAGCCGCTGGTGGCGGCCCTGTGGACCGAGGAATGGGCACCGGTCGCGCCCCTGGTCATGCTGCTGGCCCCGGTCGGGACCGTGCGCTCCCTGGCCAGCGCCACGGGCCCGATCTACGTCGCCATGGGCAAGACCGGGGCGATGTTCATCTGGGGCCTGGTCTTCAATCTCGCGACCGTGGCCGCCTTCTTCATGGGCGTGCCCTTCGGAGTCGAGGGCGTCGCGGGGGCCTACGCTCTCGTCAGCGTCGCGCTCTTCTACCCGTTCTTTGCGGTGCCGTTCCGTTTCATCGGGTTGCCCGTGTCGCACCTGCTGCGCGTGCTGCTCCCGATCAGCGCGGTCTCCATGCTCATGGCCGCGGCGGTCTGGGGCCTGGGCCTGGCGCTCGCCGGGAGCCTGTCGATCCCGTTCGAGCTCGCGGCCTCGATCCTGGCCGGCGCCGTCGTCTACGGGATCGGGATCTGGGTCGCACGGCCGCCCGCGCTGGACGATCTGCTGTCGATCGTGGCCTCCTTTCGGGGCGCGCAGGAAAGCCCCGCATCGCCCGCAGATGGCGCCTGAAACGCCGGTTTGCTCGTGTTGCTCTGGCTCCTCGCCGATGTAAGGTAAGCGCGCCCCCGGCCGGCATCGCGCAGCCCCGGGCGGCGTTCCATCAGGAGAGGATCCCGGCCATCCCGCTGGACCGTTCGCCATGCACCACGCCGCCTTGCCAGTGCTTCCACACTCCGCGAAGGAGCCCATGGAGCAGGCCCCCGCGGGCCTGGCACGATCGGTCCGCTGCGTCGGTTCCGGAGGCGCGTCATGAAGGCCGGCGCCCTTGACCTCTCGATCCTGATCGTGAGCTACAACACGCGCGAGCTGACCCTGGCGTGTCTGGCTTCGGTCTTCGACCTGTTTTCGGGTCCGAGCTTCGAGGTCGTGCTGGTGGACAACGCATCCTCGGATGGCTCCGCCGAGGCGATCCGCGAGCGCTTCCCGCAGGTCGTCATGCTCACGCCCGGGAGCAACCTGGGATTCGGTCGGGCGAACAACCTTGCGGCCAAGCAGGCGCGCGGCGAGCGGTTGTTGCTGCTGAATCCGGACACCGAGATCCAGGCCGGCAGTCTCGAGGCGATGTACGCGTGGTCATTGAAGGCCGAGCACGATGTCCTGCTCGGTGGGCGCACGTTCTACGCGGACGGCCGGCTGGAGCCGCGCTCCTGTTGCGGCAACATCTCCCTCTGGAGCCTGTTCTGCATGGCGACCGGGCTGGCGCGTCTGGCGCCGGGGTCGCGCTTGCTCGATCCGGAGTCCATGGGGCGCTGGAAACGCGACAGCGTGCGTGACGTCGACATCATCGCCGGCTGCCTGCTCATGATCACGAAGACGTTCTGGGACCAGCTCGGGGGGTTCGACGAGGACTTCTTCATGTACGGCGAGGACTACGACCTGTGCATGCGTGCGTGGGACGCAGGCGGCCGCTGCACACACTTGCCCGAGGCCAAGATCATCCATCATGTCGGCGCGTCCGAGCTCGTGCGCGCGGACCGCATGATCAAGATCTTCTCCTCGCGCACGCAGCTTTTTCGGAAGCACTGGGGCGCGGGTCATGCGTGGTTGGGCACCCGCATCTTCGACGCCTGGGCGCTCGGTCGCATGATCACGTTCCGCATCGCGGGTCTGCTGAGTGGCCGCTTCAGGGCTTCGAGCGAGACCTGGACCGACATCTGGGCCGGTCGCAAGGGGTGGCACCGGTGTTAGGGCTAGGGCGCAGGCGAACGAAGCAACGCATCCTGGCCGTGGCCTCGGGCGGTGGCCACTGGATCCAGATGATGCGCCTGCGTTCCGCCTTCGAGGGGCTGGAGCAGGTCTTCGTTTGCGTGGACCACGCCTACCGCGAGCAGGTTCCCGAGGCGCGCTTCCACCGCGTCAACGACGCCAACCAGGACAGCAAGCTGGCGCTCCTCGTTCTGGCCCTGCGCGTGCTCTGGGTCGTGCTGCGCGAGCGGCCCGACCTGGTCGTCTCCACTGGAGCGGCGCCGGGCTATTTCGGTCTGCGGATCGGCAAGCTGCTCGGTGCGCGCACCATCTGGGTCGACAGCATCGCCAACGCTGAGATCCTGTCCCTGTCGGGTCGCATCGTGAAGCCCTACGCCGACCTCTGGCTCACCCAGTGGCCGGAGCTCGCGCGCGAGGGCGGGCCTGAGTACCGGGGGCAGGTGCTGTGATCTTCCTGACGATCGGCACGCAGATGGCCTTCGACCGCCTCGTGGAATGTGTCGATGGCTGGGCGGCGGGACGGCCGGATGTCCGGGTTTTCGCCCAGATCGGGGACAGCGCTCTGAGCCCGGAACACATCGAGGCCAGGGGCTTCATCTCCCCGCAGGAATATGCCGAACACATGCGCGAGGCGTCCGTGGTGATCGCCCATGCGGGCCTGGGATCGATCATCTCGGCCCTCGAGAACGGCAAGCCGATCATCGTGCTTCCGCGCCGGGCCGAGATGGGGGAGCACCGCAACGATCACCAGCTGGCGACAGCGCGAAGATTCGAGGCGCATGACGGTGTCTTCGTTGCCTTCACGACAGAGGATTTGATAGACAGACTGGGCCGCCTGGAGTCGATCACGGCTCCCGACGTATTGCGACAAGACGCGGCTCCGGAGCTGCTGGACGCCATCCGGGCGTTCATTCAAGAACGAGGGGATTGACTTGGTTATCGAGCATCAGAAGTCCGGCGCCGCCGAGGGTCTGCGGGCCAAGCTGCATTCGAACGAGGCGTCGATGGGGATCATCGGCCTGGGCTACGTCGGCTTGCCCCTGGCTCATGCGCTGGCCCGTGGCGGAGCCCCGGTGGTGGGCTTCGACATCGATCCGAGCAAGATCGAGAGTCTGAAAGATGGGCGCAACTACCTGACGCACCTCGGCGACCAGATCGTGAAGGAACTGTTCGATGGCGGACGCTTCGACTGCACGACGGACTTCGACAGGCTGGCGGAGGTGGACGTGGTGATCGTGTGCGTGCCGACGCCCCTGGGTCCGCACCGCGAGCCGGACCTCAGCTACGTGCTGAGCTCGGCGCGCGAGATCGGGAAGCGCCTGCACACCGGCCAGCTGGTCGTGCTGGAGTCCACGTCCTTCCCGGGCACCACGCGCGACGAGATGCTGCCGGTCATGCTCGCGAGCGTCCCCGAGTCGGCGGGCGATCTGCAGGTCGGGCGCGACTTCTTCATGGCCTTCTCGCCCGAGCGCGAGGACCCCGGCCGTGCGACCCACACGACCAGCACGATCCCCAAGCTGGTCGGCGGCGTCGACGACGTCTCGACCGAGCTCGCGACGCTGGTCTACGAAAAGGGCGTCGAGCACGTCGTGCCGGTCGCGACGGCCGAGATCGCCGAGGCCTCCAAGCTGCTCGAGAACATCTTCCGTGCGGTCAACATCGCGCTCGTCAACGAGATGAAGATGGTGCTGACCCAGATGGACGTGGACATCTGGGACGTCGTGCGCGCCGCCTCGACCAAGCCCTTCGGCTTCATGCCCTTCTATCCGGGCCCCGGACTCGGAGGACACTGCATTCCGATCGATCCGTTCTACCTGTCGTGGAAGGCCAAGGAGCTCGATCGATCGGTCCAGTTCATCGAGCTGGCGGGGATGATCAACACGCACATGCCGACCTACGTCATGCAGCGCACGATGGAGGCCCTGAACGCGTGCCGCAAGCCCGTGAACGGCTCGCGCGTGCTGGTGCTCGGGCTGGCATACAAGGCCGGAATCGGCGATACGCGCGAATCCCCGTCCTACACCCTGATCGAGGGTTTCCGCGAGAGCGGCGCGCATGTGGACTACTCGGATTCGCTGGTGCCCGTCGCCGAGCCTGTGCGCAAGCACGACCTCGGGATGAAGAGCGTGGACCTGACCGCCGAGTCGGTAGCGAGCTACGACGTGGTCGTGATCGCCACCGCGCACCCGGGCGTGGATCTCGCGCTGCTCGCGGAACACGCGCAGCTGATCGTCGATACGCGTGACGCGATGCGCGAATTCCAGGAGCAGCTGGGAGCGAGGCTGGTCAAGGCGTGACCATGGCCAGTGCGCGCGGAGCAGCGGACGGGGCGGCCACGGCGCAGCCACAGGGAGACGGCGTGGTGTGTTTCGCCGGTGTCGACTGGTGGTACCACAACCGCGGGCACAGCGAGTGTCAGATCATGCGCCGGCTGGCGCAGCGTCTGCCTGTGCTCTGGGTCAACAGCCTGGGCATGCGCGCGCCCGTACCGGGCAAGACCGAGCTGCCTTTCAGGCGCTACGCGCGCAAGCTGAAGAGCACGATGAAGGGCCTGCGGCGCGACCCCTGCGGGCTGTGGATCTACAGCCCGCTGTTCGTGCCCAAGTACAGCCCGCGCATGCTGGCCTTCAACGGCGCCTTCGTGGGGGCGCAGGTGCGCATGCTCACGCGGCGTCTCGGAATGCAGCGCCCGGCGACCTGGGTCACCATTCCGACCGCCTACCCGGTGGTGAAGCGGCGCGAGTGGAACAGCGTGATCTTCAACCGCTCGGACGACTTCTCGAGCTTTCCGGAGGTGAACTCGGAGCTGATCGGCGGCCTCGAGAACGAGCTGCTGGCGGCTTCGGATCGCGTCCTGTACGTGAATCGCGTACTGTTCAACAAGGAGCGCGAGCGGGTCAATCACGGTGAGTACCTGGACCACGGCGTGGACTTTGACCATTTCGCGGGCAGCCGCGACGTGCACGGCAAGGCGCTCTGCGAGCTGCCGCCGAAGCTGCGCGGGCTACAGGGGCCGCTGGTCGGTTTCTATGGCGCGCTAGACGACTACACGGTCGACCTGGACTTGATGATCGCCGCAGCACGCCACATCCACCCGGCGACCCTGGTCGTGGTGGGCCCCAAGGCGATGGAGATCGGGCGCCTGACAGCCGAGCCGAACGTGGCCTACCTGGGTCCCGTCTCCTACGAGGAGCTCCCGACCTACGCGGCCCACTTCGCCATCGGCATCATGCCCTGGTTGCGCAACGAGTGGATCAAGGGCTGCAACCCGATCAAGCTGAAGGAGTACCTGGCGCTCGGCTTTCCGATCGTCTCGACGCCCTTCCCGGAACTGGATCGGTACGCGTCCCACGTCTACCAGGGCGGGACCACCGAGGAGTTTTGCGGCGCGATCACAGCGGCTCTCGAGGAGCGCGACCCGGCGCGCGTGCGCGCCCGTCGTGAAGCCGTCGAGCACTGCAGCTGGGATGCGCTCGCGGACCGTGTCCAGGCCCTGATGGGGGTCGTCTAGGCATGTGCGGGATCGCGGGCTACGTCGACTTCTCCGGTCGCGCGGTGGACCAGGAGCTGTTGCGGTCCATGGCCACGACCCTGGCACGCCGCGGCCCCGATGCCCAGGGAGTCTGGGCCGACGGACCCTGTGGCCTTGCGCACCGGCGACTGAGCATCATCGATCTCGAGCTGAGCCAGCAGCCGATGCAGCACGACCAGGCTGCACTCGTGCTGACCTTCAACGGTGAGATCTACAACTACCAGGCGCTGCGCGAGGAGCTGCTCGCCACCGGGGCGAAGTTTTCGACCCAGGGCGACACGGAGGTCGCGCTGCAGGCGCTTGATAGCGACTGGGACGGCGCCCTCGATCGCCTGGATGGCATGTTCGCCCTCGGGGCCTGGGATCGGCGCGCGCAGCGGCTGCTGCTCGCCCGGGATCCGATGGGGATCAAGCCGCTGTTCTTCGCCCAGCCGCGGCCCGATCTACTCGTCTTCGCGAGCGAGATCAAGGCCGTCCTTCAGCACCCCGAGGTGCGGGCCGAACTGAACGTGAGCGCGCTGCGGGACGTCCTGCGGTTTCGTGCGGTGTACGGCCAGAAGACGCTCTACGAGGGCGTTCAGCAGTTGCCTCCCGGCAGCTTCCTGACGTTCTCGCGCGAGGGTCGCGCCCAGGGCTGCTACTTCGACCAGGCGCAACGCCGCCGTGTGGCCGCCGAGCAACAGGCGCGCTCGAGCGAGTCCGAACTCGTCGCCAGCGGTCGCGCCCTGCTCGAGGAAGCCGTCGAGAAGCGCTTGATTGCGGACGTGCCTGTCGGCGCCTTCCTGTCGGGCGGCCTCGACAGCAGCCTGATCGTCGCTCTCATGCGCCGCATCCGGGCGGAGGGGGAGAAGATCTGCACCTTCTCCGTCGGCTTTCGAGGGGACCCGCACAACGAACAGGGCTTTGCGCGCATCGTGGCGGAGAAGTTCGGCACGGACCACACCGAGGTCGATCTGGAGGAGCGCGAGTACGCCGAGTCCTTCGTGCCGATGAGCCTGGTGCGCGATGCGCCGATCAGCGAGCCCGCCGACCTGGCGATCGCGAAGATGAGCCGCGTGGCGCGCGAGACCGTGAAGGTCGTGCTCAGCGGTGAAGGCGCGGACGAGGTCTTTTGCGGCTATCCGAAGTACGGTTTCGCCGGGGCTCCGTGGGCATTGCGTCAGCTGATGCGAACCGTGGGCCCGGGCGTGGTCGAGCGCGCCGGCGCGCTCTTCGGCCTGGAGCGGCGGCGGGTCGGCATCGTGGCCCGCTCACTCGCTCACCGGGCCGAGGTCGACCGCCTGGTGCAGTGGTTCAGCTACCTGGATCGCTCCCAGCTGCAGCTCCTGTTGCCCGGGATCGGGTGGGGGGACGATGAGTGGGCCGCCACCACCAGCATGCACGTGGACGTCCTGAACGGGTTTGCCGATGCGGATGCCACGGCACGCATGCAGGGCCTCGATTGTGCCAGCTGGCTGCCGGGCAACCTGCTCGAGCGCGGAGACCGCATGACCATGGCGCACGGCCTCGAGGCGCGCGTGCCGTTCCTGGACCGCGCCCTGGTGCCCTTCGGCCTCGCCCTCGCACCGCGCATGAAATGCCGCGGGCGCAGCCGCAAGTGGATCGTGAAGGAGTGGGCGCGCGAGCTGATCCCCGACGAGATCACCCAGAGGCGCAAGTGGGGCTTCCGGGTTCCCCTGGCGCAGTGGTTCCGCGGATCCATGCGCGACATGCTGGAGACCTTCCTCGGGTCCAGCGACAGCCTGTGTGCGACCTATGGCAACCCGGCGGAGATTCGCGGCTTGCTGGATAGCCACATGAGCGGTCAGTCCGACCAGAGCCTGGCCCTGTGGACCCTGCTCTCGGCGGAGGTCTGGTATCAGGAGGCCTTCCGCCGGTCGAGCGTCAGGTAGCGGGCACGCGCCCGTGAGGGGGGGCAGAAGCCCCCGTGGTCAGTACGCGCCCTTGCCCGAGACGACCGCTGACATCGTGCGCCAGAGCAGTCCCAGGTCCGTCCAGAAGGACTTCGTGGCCAGGTAGCGCAGGTCCATCCGCGCCCACTCCAGGAACTTGATGTCGCTGCGGCCGCTGACCTGCCAGATGCAGGTGATGCCGCCGCGGGTGGCCAGGCGGTGGAGCTGCCAGAGCTCGTAGTTCGGCACCTCGTCCTCCGTGGGAGGGCGCGGTCCGACGAGCGTCATGTCGCCCTTGAACACGTTCCAGAGCTGCGGAAGCTCGTCGATGCTGGACGTACGCAGGAGCTTTCCGATGGCCGTGAAGCGCGGGTCGTTGCGAATCTTGAACACGGGGCCGTCGGCCTCGTTGTCCTCCATCAGCTCAGCCTTGCGCTCCTCGGCGTCCTCGTACATCGAGCGGAACTTGTAGAAGTAGAACGGCCGTCCGCCCTCGCCCACGCGCTTCTGCCTAAAGATGATCGGGCCGTTGGACGTGGTCTTTACCGCGAGTCCGACGATGAACAGGAGCGGCGAGAGCACGATCAGCAGGGATGCGGAAGTGATGATGTCGAGGGCTCGCTTCCAGAAGGGCAGCGGGTGCTGGATCAGCGGCCGCAGGTCCCCGACCGGGCGCGCTGGCATCTCCGTTCCGATGTCGTTGACACTGAGTACGGTCGTCTCTTCCTCGACGTCCACTTGCGGCACCTCGGGAGCGGCCTGGCGCCTGCGGGTGGTCGGCGACGGGGCCGGCGACTTCCGGCGCGATACCACCGGCTCGAGGTCATGCTCCAGGGGCTGCGTAGCTTCGCCCGCATTCTCGAACGTGTCCGAGCCCGTGTTGTTGTTCGTCCAGTCCCGCGGGTAGCTGTAGACCTCGCAGTGCACCTTCACGCCGAGGGCATCCGCACCGTCCTTTATGTCGTCCGCGAAGCACCAACCCTTTTCGCCGGATGTCTCGGGCAACAGGGCGACCAGCAGGTGCGTATGCAGCTGGCCCAGTGTGTCGGAGAGCCGGGAGCGCTTGCGCAGCAGGTCACCGAGGTGGTTCCGCCCGGCGCTGGTCGGGCGCTCGATCTGGAAGGCGACCAGGGAGCATCCGCGCCCGTTGCGATCCACGCGCGAGCGCTCCTTCTGGAAGGCGTGCTCCAGATCTGACGCGTTCAGTATCGGAAGGCCCGATTGCGAGCCACCCAAGAACGGAAAGAAGGGTGTTCGGCCACGCAGGGCCATTTTGAGCTGGCGAGCGACGTTTGCCACGGATTGTCTTCAACCGGTTCGCTTTATGATATCAGGGGGAGGGCCGGTGGACCTTCTCCTGATATTTCGAGCGCGAACCGAACTGAGCCTCATGTAGGTGATTGCAGGATGTGAGAGCTGACTCTGCTTGTCACGGTCGATTCTCCCCCGAATCGGCCATGAACCAAGCACCTGAATTATGGCCCATCCATCGGGGGCAGGCTACCCGTGATACGTCAATTCTCAGATTTCTGAGAAGGCACGCAGATGCTCGGAATCACGCCCATTTCTTCCTATCTGTGAGGACCGCGGGCGCGGCTCATGACAAGGATTTTCCCACCCTTGCGCGGGGCCAGGCGACCCCTTCAGCTACCAGCTACGGGAGCGCGGGCCGGGAACGCCGGACGAAGGCGGATCCAGGCTCGGGAGGCCCGGTGTGCCGTTGCTCTCGGCCCAATCGTCTGCAAAGCGGTCCATCGCTGTTGTGCGCAGTTCGATGTACTCATCGAGCTTCTTCGCGTGGCGTGCGATGCCCTTTGAATCTTCGATATCGAATTCGATACCGACCAGCAGGTTCGCACCCACGGGGTCGAGATGCCGGACATGGCCCGGCCCCGAGATTTCCTTCTTCACGTCGGGCAGCTGAAAGCTCACTTCGACGCTCTGGCCAACCTCGATCCAGTCGCGCTGGTAGGCCTGGATCGTCATTCCCGTTCCCGTGGCGGACAGTTCGTAGAGGGGCGATCGGATACGGCGCGCGCCGGCCTGCATCTGCCCGATGATTTTGCGCTCGATCTCGGGCCTCACGCGTATCCGCGCGCGCCGGTTGAAGTACACACCCAGCGCATTCTCGAGCTGGCTGTAGAGATTGCCCATGTTGATGAACTCGCAGCCCAGCATGACCTCGCGCTCATTCGCCTGGGTGATCCGCTGTAGCCGGATCGGCGTCTGGACCGTCCACTGGTCGTTCGGACTGCGCAGGACCAGCTCCAGGACGTCGCCAGCCTTCATCCCGGGGTCGGCCTCGAAGGGGATCAGGACCCCGGCTCCGCGGATCGACAGGTCGGAGACGATGCCCTCCGGGGCGAAGCCCGTGGGGGAGATCACCGTGGCGAGGATCGTCTCGGGCCCGCCAAACTCCGAGCGGTACTTGGATCGCGCGGACGGGATTGCCGGGGGGCTTTCCGCGGCTTTCTTGCGTTTGAAGAACATGCTGGGGCTTCCTGGGTAAGGCCTGACTTCTGTCGGAAGGTGGCGACCCCCAGCTAAACGCTGATTCGAGAAGTCCCGTGCTCTTGCGCGTGCGCACCGTTAATGTGCCCGCCTGCCGACAGCCGCAGGGGGGTGCCCCTGCGTCACAACCCCTCTCTCAGGGCCACCAGCCATGGACGCCGAGCAAGAAACCTCCCTGACCGACCAGATTCGCGACCGCTTCAAGGCCGACGCCCCCGGAGCGCCCGTCTGCGAGAAGTAC
Organism: Planctomycetota bacterium; assembly: GCA_047618565.1. Classification (GTDB taxonomy): domain Bacteria; phylum Planctomycetota; class UBA1135; order UBA1135; genus JBLHKW01. Next base: position 21,316 of record JBLHKW010000040.1, on the reverse strand, counting down.
GCGGAGGAGCTCGTCGCCGGGACCCTGGCCAGCGCCGTTCGCGCGGACGCGGATCCGAGCGCGATCCTCGAGCAGGTGCTCGCGGGCGTGGTGAAGGGCGTGACTGCCGCGGGCGCGCCCCTCTGGCTGGCCGCCAGGGGCGCGATGCTCGGTGCGCTGCGCTCGAGCGGCGCCAGCGGCATGGACCACCGAGCTGTGCTCGAGCAGGTGCCCACGGACCTGGTGCGCCTCGCGGACGCGGGCGGCGGGGACTTCGGCGCGGCGGCCAAGGGCGCGGTCGAAGGCGCCATCGAGGCGGCCGAGATCACGGGCATCCGTGCGAGTGACGCCGCCGAGGTTGCCGCCAGCGCCGCCTATCGCGCCGCTGTGGCGTTGCGCCCGAGTGCAGGCATCAGGATCCGGCACATCACAACGCCGGCAGTGCGCGGCATCCCGATCGTGCTGCGGGACTGAGTCTCACTCGTCGTCCAGATACCCGAGCGCCTTCAGGGACTCCAGGCGTTCAGCGGTCTCGCTGGGCGGCCCGAACTGGATCAGGTTCAGGTCGCGGGTCTCGTCCGCGTAGCGCCGTAGCCAGGCGTGGATCTCGGGCCCGGTCGATGAGAGCGACCTCAGGTCCTCGAACAGGTACTTGTGTTCAGGCGAGAAGACCGCACGCCGCACGACCCGATGGGACTCGATCGGAAACGCTGGAAAGTCCGCCTGCAACTGGCTCAGGTGGGTCTCGCTGAAGTAGTTCTCCGCCAGCAGGAACTCGCGGTCGAAGGCGGGCATCGAAGCGAGGTCCAGTGACCTGTGGGGCCGTGAGAAGTCCTGCGGGAGTGCGCCGGCCGCGGCCAGGATCGTCTCGTAGACGTCGATGTTGGACACCAGCGGGTGTTCCTCGACCGTTCCCGCTTCTCGGCGGTCCGCGTAGCGCACGATCAGGGGCACCGACAAGAGCTCGTCCTCGACCGACAGCTGGTGCGAGAAGCGTCCCTGCTCACCGAGATGCTCACCGTGATCCGAGGTGATCACGATCATCGTGTTCCCGTCACGGCCCGTTTCGGCCAGCCACTCAAATAGCTTTCCGAGCACGAGATCCGTGTAGAAGAGTTCGGAATCGTAAAACGGAACGAGCTCGTCGATGTCGACCAGCGCCGCCCCCGCGAGCAGCATGCGCTCGAGGTTCGGGGGGGCGCCGGGGAGCACGTCTTTCGCGGCCTTTCGGGTTCCTCCGAAGTGGAACTGAAATTCAGCCGGGGGGCGGTAGGGGAAGTGCGGGTCGACGAAGTTGAAGAAGGCGAAGAAGGGCTCGCGCACTTCGTGCGTGGCGAAGTAGCGCTTGAACTCGAGCAGGTTCCGTCCGGCGCGCCCCATGTCGACGCTGCGCGTGGTCTTCAGTGAGGCATCGAACTGCGAGTACCAGGCGCGGCGATCGTCGATGGGAGTCCAGGTGTCCGCGAACCAGTCGAAGCCCTCCGCGAAGCCCGAATCGCTCGATACCCAAGGATTGCTGGAGATGGCCAGGGTCGTGTAGCCGGCGGATTTCATGCGCCGGGCCAGCAAGCGCTCGCCCTCGAGGAAGGTAAACGGCGTGCGCCCCAGGCGGCCCGGAGCCTCACCCTCGATCGCGTCGAGCGCGGACCAGTTCGCCGTGTGCTCGCCCGGGTACAGACCGGTGAACATCGACATGTGGGACGGCAACGTCCACGGCGCCACGGAATGCGCGTGGCGATAGATGACGGAGTGCTGGGCCAGGAGCTCCAGGTTGGGCGTCGTGGGCCGCTCGGCTCCGTGGGTCGACAGGTGATCCGGACGGGTCGTGTCGAGGACGATCAGCAGGACGTTCGGCCGGTCTGTGGCTCCAGATGGCGCTGCACCGCACGCGCAGCAGAGGGCCAGTGATGCGATCGACGTGGCGGTCCTGAGCATGTTCACGACGCTCAGGGCAGGAAGCCGCCCTTGTTCTTCAGCTTGTGCGGCAGGTACTCCTCGATCACGAAGTTCAATCCCCACTTGGCGAGCGCCTGCTGCTCCGCGCGCACGCCCATCTTCAGCATCGTGTTGATGGCATTGATCCACGGCTTGTGGGCCTTGAAGAAGGGGTCGTTCTTGAGCGCATCCTTGGCGCGCTTGATGTCCACCGGCTGCAGCTTGTGGGTCGCATCCTGCAGCTTGAAGTCGAGGATGTCCTGGGGCGTGACGCCCAGGTACTGCGCCTTGGGCACGCAGAAGAAGCGGTTGATGTGGGCCGCGTTGCCCGAGCCGACCTTCAGGGTGCGGTAGATGTTCGCGATGCCGTAAGGGTCACAGTCGACGAAGCAGTAGACCGGGATCTTCTTGGAGTCCGAGAGCAGCCGGATGAAGCGCCGCGTGGCGCGCGTCGGCACGCCCGCCAGCTCGACCAGGATGCACTGCGAGTGCTTCCAGAACTTGTGGTTGTTCAGGCGCTGGAACATACCGCCGGTCTCGATCGCGAGCACGAACTTGGCGTCCGTCTCGAACTTGAGGTGCTCGACGGAGTGCGGGATCGAATAGGACCCCGTGCCGAAACCCGTGCAGTCGATGCGGATCGGCTTGCCGGTCTCGGTGTCGCGGTCGATCACGACCAGCTTGCCCGCCACCGAGCCGCCGTGCTCCTCCGGGAAGTAGCGTAGCTGCTCGCGCGAAAGGCCATCCAATGAGGCCAGGGCCTCGATGTCGTCCATGACCGCGTCCGACTCGGTCTGCTCGTTGAACTTGCACTCACCCCAGTTCTTGCTGACGTAGTACGCCTCCCGCTTCGTCGCGAAGTCGTTGTTCTCGATCATCTCCTTCGAGATCGACATCAGGCGCAGGGTCTGGGCGAAGTTCTTGACCGTGTTGACCGACAGGGCGCGCGACTTGCGCCCCTTGCCGAGCTCAAAGTAGCCGACTTTACGTTCGTACTTGACGTTCGAGAGGCTGCGCACCGGGAACTTAAGCTCCGGCAGGTTGCGCCGATTGATCGAGCTCTGCACGCGCTTGGCGGTGCTCTCGACCAGGCTCAGGGTCTTCTTGTCGAGCACGGTCAGCTTGGCTGTCGCACGCTTGCTCGTCACCGTCCCGGCGGCCGGGATGTTGGGCTTGGCGGCAGCCTTCTTCGTGGCGGCCTTCTTGCGGGTGGTCTTTTTCTTGGCCATGGCAGTCTAGAATTTGCGGCTCTTGTGGAGCACGTCCTCGAGCTCCGCGACGGTCGCGTCGCGTGACTTGTCGGTGAGGTCGAGGATCTCCTGCAAGGCGATCCCGATGTGGGGGATGTACTTCTCGATGTAGTTACGCTTGGCGAACTCGCGCTGCATGCGCTTGCCCTTGCGGATGTACGTGCCGAGCTTGCGGCCGCACTCCTGGATGCCGAGCTTGATCTCCTTGAGGATCTCGTCGTAGCTCGCGATGGCTTCCTTCGATTCCGAGGTGAAGGGCACCCAGACGGATGCGATGTGCACCAGCACCGCCATCGGGCCGATCGGCAGACCGCCGCGCGGCTGGGTCAGGCCATAGCCACGCCAGTTGGTCTGGATCACGGCCTTCGTGATCGCACAGCCCGACTGTAGGTGCAGCAGTGGCACGCGGTTGGCGTAACGCAGCACGCGGATCGGTTCGTCGGCATTGCCGACCAGCTCCTCGGTAGCGGCGCGCGCCTTGTCCTTCTTCTTGATGCGGCCCTCGTCCGTCATCTCCAGGCCCACGCCCCCGGGCTTGCCGTAGGCGATGCCGACCTCGATCTGGAAGGGATTACCGCGGTAGACGGCAGCGGGGCGCGTCGCGGCCACGTAGAAGTCTGCTTCCAGCTCCTTTTTCAGACCCGCGATCAGCAGTTCATCCCCGATGGGGGCGATGCAGTTCGTGGGCGGGGACGAGATCCTCGTCTTCTGAATGGCCTCGTGCAGTGCCGCGGCCTCCTCGCGTGCGATGCGCGACGGGTAGGACTTCTCGGTCAGGCCCTTGCCGGCGGCCTTGATGATGTCCTTGGCGACCTTGGGGCCGACGCGCGTGAACTCCTCGCGCAGGAAGCCCGACAGCGAACGCGCGTTCGTGTCCTTGAGCATTCCGATCAGGCGCCCCAGCTCGACCCCGTGCGGGTGCGGCTGGATCTCGACCACCTCGGGCGGCATCTTCTTCGTCGTGCGCTCGTAGGTGATCTTCTCGCCCGTAGGATCCGTGAAGTGCAGGGTCAGGTGCGGGTTCGCGATGGCCGACTGCTTGAGGTACATGTCGACCGAGCGCTGGCCCTTCTGATAGCGCGCCTCCATGTCGATCTCCACGCGCGTGCCGTGGCTCTTGTCCCACTCGACCACATCGGCCTCGTGGATCTCGGGCTTGTTGCGCGCCGTGTCGATCGTGAGCACGAACTGCACCGCGTCCTTGCGGCGGCTGGTGCGCGACAGGACGCGGATCGGCTTGCCTGTCGTCAGCTGTCCGTACATCCCGGCCGCGCTGATGCCGATGCCCTGCTGGCCGCGGCTCTGGCTGAGCTTGTGGAACTTGGACCCGTAGAGCAGCTTGCCGAAGACCTTGCCGATCTGCGTGTCGATGATGCCAGGACCGTTGTCCTCGACGATCATCATGAAGCTCTTCGGGCCCGTCTCGCGGATCTCGACCGCGATCTCGGGCAGGATGCCCGCCTCTTCACAGGCGTCAAGCGAGTTGTCGACAGCCTCCTTGACCGCCGTCAGAAGGGCCTTGAGCGGCGAATCGAACCCGAGCAGGTGACGGTTCTTCGTGAAAAACTCGGAGACCGAGATGTCGCGCTGCTTGGCCGCCATCGTCTGGGCCGTCGCACGCCGCCCCGTGGGCGCGGCAGCGGGCGCCTTGGCGGGAGCCTTCTCCGGCTTGGCCTTGGCCGCCTTGGTCTTGCCGGACACCTTCTTCGTCGTTGTGGCGGAAGCCTTCTTCTTGGTCTTCTTCTTCGGCACGGCGTCGTCTTCGAGGTCGAACAGGGTGGGTGTGGAGGTCGAACGGTCCAATGGAATCCCGTGGGCTAGTGGTCCTCTGCTGGAAGTTGCTTTCTTAAAGGTGCGGAGCCCGGTTTGCAACGCTTCCGTCGCAGCTCGGCCAGCCGACCTCTCAAGTGCTTCCGGTGGCAGGAGATGATGGATTCGCGCGGCCCGCAGGTGAAGCGAAATTCGAGGGGCGAGGTCCGGCCGGCCTCACCAGGGGCGCTGGATCAGCCAGTGCAGGCCCAGCCCGAGCAGCACCAGGGCCGGGCCGGAGGACACGCAGCCCAGGGCCAGGTGGCGCTGCTGGATCGACCCCATGCATTCGGGGCAGATACGCGGTTTGGGGTCGGGCAGGGCCTTCCCGCAGTGGGGGCAGCTGTCCTTGTCGATCAACTTAGGCATGGGTGGTGGACAGGGTTACCGGCTCGGGGATGAGGTCCGCTTCGCACAGGCCGAGCGGGGCGGCCAGGTCGCGGAAGGCCAGCATGGCAGCGTGCATTTCCGAGCCCACATCATAGGTACATTCCCGGGCCAGGTACGTGTGGGCTGCGTCCTCGGGGATGTTCCAGTCGACGCTGGCCTGGCGCGCAAGGTCCTCGATGCGCGCCTGGCCCGCGTCGCTGGCGCGGCGGAAGGCGGGCAGGTGGGGCTCGATGTCCACGCCGGGGGCGATGATCCAGGCTGCGAAGACGAAGGGCCGGCCCTCGCGCGCGGCCCATTCTTCGGAGGGGTTGAAGACCGGCAGGGCGTCCGGCGCGAGCACGTCGCGCAGGGCGCGGTCACCGATCGAGAGCCAGGCGTCGGTCTCGGCCCGCGCCGGGTCGGACCCGCGCTCGAGCTCGATGTAACGGGGCGCTCCGCCGTCCCGACCGGCGAGCATGCAACGGACCAGGGTCGCCGCCGTGCGGCTGGCCGGGTCCATGGCGATCGTCTCGACCTGGCCCAGGGGCCGTCGCAGGAAGACCTGGACGCTGCCCACATAGCCGTGCCCGGCCACGCATGGGCCGGCGATGTAGCTGTATCCCGGGCGCCGGAAGAGCTCGATCGAGCTGACCAGGGCCACATCGAGGCGGCCCTCGCGCAGCCCCTCGACCAGGCGTGCGGGCTCCTCGCGTCCGAACTCGATGTCCGCTTCCTCGCCCAGGGTCAGGTCGACCGGCCGGCCGACGAGATAGGGGACACTGCCGACGCGCAAGGGCCTGCTCATGCCGGCAGTCTAAACCAACTAACGCCGTCGCGGCACTTTCGTCTAGAATGCCGAACCCGTGCGCTGCGAGCCCTTTTACCACCCGACCTTTTCCGACCACGCGCTCCTGGATTCGGGCGACGGCGAGAAGCTCGAACGATTCGGCCAGGTCGTGCTCCGTCGGCCGGACCCCCAGGCCCTCTGGCGCCGCCAGCTCGAGGACGCCCGCTGGCGCGCCGCCGACCTGACCTTCGTGCGCGAATCGGACCGCGGCGGCCGCTGGGTCCCGCGCGAGGGCGCCGCTGCGGAGCTGCGCCGCTCTCAGCCCGAATGGGACTGCCGCTACGGCGACGCTGTCCTGCGCGTGCGCCCGACGGCCTTCAAGCACGTGGGCGTCTTCCCCGAGCAGGCCAGCAACTGGGAGTTCGTGCGCGCCCTGCGTGGAAGCTTCACGGGCGAGCGCCCGCGGCTGCTGAACCTGTTCGGCTACAGCGGCGCCGCGAGCGTGCTGGCCGCACAGGCTGGCTTCGCTGTGACCCACGTGGACGCCTCCAAGGCCTCGATCGCCTGGACGCGCGACAACGCCGCCGCGTCCGGCCTGCCCGACGACGGCATGCGCATCATCTGCGACGACGCCCTGGCCTTCACCCGGCGCGAGGTGCGCCGCGCCTCGCGCTACGACGTCGTGCTGCTCGACCCCCCGCACTACGGCCGCGGCCCCAAGGGCGAGAAGTGGCAGTTCGAGACCGGCATCGTGCCCCTGCTCGAGGCCGTGCGCGACCTGCTCGACGAACGCGCCTGCGTCATCCTCTCGACCTACGCCATCGGCTTCACCCCCCTCGCCCTGCGCAACCTGCTCGGCATGTTCGAAGGCGGCAAGTCCGACATCGGCGAGCTGGCCCTCTGCGAGGAGGGACAGGACGGCCGCTACCTGCCCGCGGGCCTGTGCGCACGCTGGTGGCGCGGCCTCGAAGTACCGCGCTCGTGAAGCATCCCGCATTACGTGTGGTCCACTGCGACAACCACCTGCTGGTCGTCGAGAAGCCCGCGTGCATGCCGACCGTTCCGGATGCATCCGGTGATGCCAGCCTGCTGGAACAGGCCAAGGCCTGGATCGCCGAACGCTTCGACAAACCCGGCAACGTCTTCCTGGGCGTCGTCCAGCGCCTCGACCGTCCCGTGTCCGGCGTGATTTGCTTCGCACGCACCAGCAAGGCCGCCGCACGCCTGACCGAGGCCCTGCGCGAGCGCCGCGTCTCGAAGTCCTACTGGGGCGTGGTCGCCCACGCACCCGAGGCCGCGGGCGATACGGCGCGCGAACTCGAGCAGTGGTTGCAAAAAGACACCCAGCGCAATCACGTACAGATCGTGTCCGCAGGCACGTCTGGCGCCAAACCCGCCCTGACCGTCTGGCGCAAGGCCGAGACGAGCAAGGCCGGCACCCTGCTCGAACTCCAGCCCCGCACCGGCCGCTCCCACCAACTACGCGTCGCCGCCGCCAGCCTCGGATGCCCGTTGCTCGGCGACCTCAAGTACGGCGCCCGCGAGCCCTTGCCCGACCGCAGCATCGCGCTGCACGCACGCACCCTGGAACTCGATCACCCGACCCAGGACAAGCGCCTACGTTTCGAGGTCCCGCCACCCGACACCGGCTGGTGGTCGTTCCGAGCCTGCGACGAATTGCGCAGGCGCGGCGCAACCTGGGCCGATTGTGAGTGACCCGCTGACTCTGTACTTAGCCGAGTGCGGCAGTGTCGCTCCAGTCAAGTATTTGGCTGGAGAGGCACTACCGGGGGAAGATGCGGAGTCAGGACAACAGTCGCCGTCCCACTGGCACCCGCCGTTGGCTATTGATGGTTGGGCGGCGCCATTGGCGGATCGCGGCGAGAGTTGTCCTGGCTCAGTATCTTCCGACTCCGAACTGGCCGACCTGCTGGTGGGAGCTAAACACTGGATGAAACCGGTAGCTGGGAGAGCCTTGGTGACGCCAGGGCGGATGTACCGAGCCAGAGCAAAATCCGACGGGCATCGGCCAAAACGGCCGGGTCACACCCCGTACAGCCCCGCACAGCCCCGTACATACTTGAATGCCGTGACTGCGGTCAGGATGCCAGGCATGAGATGGATTCAGTGCATCATCTTGGTGCTGACCATCCCACTCATGGGCTGCAGCTCACTGCACAGAGTTTCGGCGGACGAGTTCATCGAGATGGCTCATCGCGATCCCACGACGTTCTGCCACACCTCGTACATTGGGTACTCGAGGCATTGGCTCTGCGTCTACCTTGTGGCGTCGGGCGCGTGGTGGTCTTGCTCCAGCAATGGGGTCTACTGGGCGATGCTTTCCGAGTTCAGCGACGATGACGTAGCTGTTGTCCTCTCGGGGGGAGATCCGTTCTCCCCTCGTCCCCATGGCAGTGATCCGCCGGGCCGTACGCTGAACGAGCTGTTCGACTAGCCAAGGCAGGGGCGCGGTACGTCGTGTTGCGGGTCGCCGTTATCCCGGCCAGCGACCCGCGTAGTCGCTGATGAACGGTGCCGAGTCTCGTTGGGTGATCTGGTGGCGCCGTTGTGCAATCTGGCGCAGGTGCAGCGCGTCGTGGGCGGTCCACGCGGCCAGTAGGTCGCCGGCGCGTAACGGTCCGAGGGACGGATGTGCGTAGCTGTTTTCCCAGGGTGCGTCCGTGGGCAGGGAGCGTAACCAGGCCACGGAATCGGCGCGTTCGGTGGCGAACCTGGCGATCTGTTCGCGCGGGTCGTCGTTCTGGAAATCTCGCTCGTGGATGACGCCCTCCGGGTCGATCGGGCTCCAGAAGGAGTCGGGGTCGGCCAGGGTCTGGCGCAGGCGCGGGCGGAAGTCCTCGATCTCTGCGTAGAGCATGTGCGAGAGGATCTCGATCACGGACCAGGCCTTGGGATCCGGGCGCCAGCGGGCTTCGTCGGTGGCCCATTCCTCGATGACCGGGGTGAGGATCAGGGGGAAGCTCTCGAGCTGGTCGATCAGGGGGCGCGGCTTCATGGAGGGACCCTCCTACACGCTGACCGGGACGGCGGCGCCTGTCTGGGCCAGGGATTCGTCCGGGGACCAGACCACGTTGTACAGGGTGTCGCGCTCGACCGGGATGCGGCCGGCGTCGTGGATCCATTGCATCAGTTCTTCGCGCTCGACCTCCTGGGGCGTCGTGGCGCCGGCCTCGTGGTAGATCTTCTCTTCGACCACGGTGCCGTCCACATCGTCGGCGCCGTAGGCCAGCGCAAGCTGGGCGATCGGGATCGTGAGCATGATCCAGTAGGCCTTGATGTGCGGGATGTTGTCGAGCATCAGGCGGCCGAGGGCGATTTCGCGCAGTTCCTCGATGCCGGTCGGGCCTGGCAGGTGCGACCACTCCGTGTTGGCGGGGTGGAAGGAGAGCGGAATGTAGGTCTGGAACCCGCCGGTCTCGTCCTGCAGGCGGCGCAAACGGTCGAGGTGGTCGACGCGTTCCTCGACCGTCTCGATGTGACCGTGCAGCATGGTGCAGTTGGTGCGCAGGCCGGCCTTGTGCACGGTGCGGGCGATGTCGAGCCACTCCTCACCGGTGTTCTTGAGGTGGTAGCCCTCGGCGTGCACCCGTTCGGAGAAGACCTCAGCGCCGCCGCCCGGGCAGGAGCCGAGGCCGGCCTCGACCAGCTCGGTCAGCACTTCTTCGATCGGCTTCTTGGCGCGCTTCACGATCTGCTGGATCTCCATCATCGTGAAGGCCTTGATGTGGATGTCCGGGCGCGCCTTCTTGGCTGCGCGCAGGATGTCGAGGTAGTAGGAGTAGGGCAGCTTGGGGTAGACGCCCGCCACCATGTGCACCTCGGTCACGGGCGAGCCCAGGCAGTCGGTGATCTTCGACGCCACTTCCTCGGGCGACATGACGTAGGCGCCCTCCTGGCCGGGCAGGCGCTGGAAGGCGCAGAAGCGGCAGAGCTTGTTGCAGATGTTCGTGTAGTTGACGTGCTGGTTGACGTTGAAGTAGGCCAGGTCTCCATGCAGGCGCTCGCGCACGTGGTTGGCCAGGACGCCGACGGCCTGGATGTCCGCTCCGTACAGGCGCAATCCGTCCTCGACGCTCAGGCGCTCGCGCGCGATCACCTTCTCGGCCAGATCGTGGATGCCTGCGGCCTGCGCCAGGCTCTCAAGGTGCTGGGTCATGCCTGATTTGTCTCTTTGCGGGGTTGCTGCGGCAAGGCCTCGTCCCGGTTCATGGGGCCGCGCGCGCCGGTATGGCGCTCGTCCTCGATGCCGTACCAGGAGTTGCGCTGACGAGGCTCGAAGCCGGCGGTCTCGATGGCGTGTTCGATGGTCTTGATCGATTCCAGGTTGAAGCAGCCTGCAGCGGAGACGACGTTCTCCTCGATCATGGTGCCGCCGAAATCGTTGCAGCCGTAGCGCAGGGTGACCTGCGCCATGGCCGTTCCCTGGGTCACGTAGCTGGTCTGGATGTTGACGATATTGTCGAGGAAGATGCGCGCGAGCGCCTGCACGCGCAGGTAGATCGCCGGGGTGGTGCGCTCCGGGTAGATGTGCTCCTCGGGCACACCGTCGGGCTGCACATTCCAGCAGGCGAAGGCGGTGAAGCCGCCGGTCTCGTCCTGCAGGTCGCGCACGCGCTGGAAGTGCTCGATGCGTTCGGCCGGCGTCTCCACGTGACCGAACATCATCGTCGCGGAGCTGCGCAGGTCGGCCTCATGGATCTTGCGGTGCACGTCGATCCAGCGGTCCGTGGTGGTCTTCTTGGGTGCGATGATCTTGCGCACGCGCTCCACCAGGATCTCGGCTCCCGCACCGGGGACGCTGCCCAGGCCGGCGGCGCGCAGGTCGGCGATGACCTCCTCGACCGGGCGTTTGTCGAGCATCGAGAGGTGGTCGATCTCGGGCGCGGAGAGCGCGTGCGGGTTGATGGTCTCGAAGCGCTCGCGGATGTCGGACAGCAGCTCGCACCACCAGTCGGTCTTCAGGTAGGGGTGGTGTCCGCCCTGCAGCAGCACCTGGCGTCCATTCAGGTCGACCGTCTCCTGGATCTTCTGGTAGATCTCGTCGCGCGAGAGCACGTAGGCCTCCGCATCGCCCGGGCGGCGGTAGAAGGCGCAGAAGCCGCAGTCGGTGATGCAGGCGTTGGTCGGGTTGATGTTGCGGTCGACGATGTAGGTCACCAGCCGCGCGGGGTGCAGCCTCTGGCGCACCTGGTCCGCGAGGTGGCCGAGGGTGGCCAGATCCGCCTGCTCGTGGAGCAGCAGGCCCTCCTCGGCGTTGATGCGCGTGCCCGCCAGGACCTTGTCGGCCACGGCCTGGACCTGGGGCCCGCGGCCGTGGGAGGCGAGCGGGGCGCGCCATTTTTGGGCCCGGACGGGGGCCGGGCTCGGGGTGTCGGAAGTGCTCAGCATGGGCCAGAGATTATAGGTCGGGCGCGCAGGCTTGGTAGACTCCGCGCGTTTCCATCATCGCTCCCACACCCAACCGGTTAGCAAGTTTCCGTATGGCCAAGCCCAAGCCCACCCTCATGGACACCATCGTCTCCCTGTGCAAGCGCCGGGGATTCGTCTTTCAGGCCTCCGAGATCTACGGCGGGATCGGCAATACCTACGACTACGGGCCGCTAGGGGTGGAATTGCTGCGCAAGGTGCGCGACGCCTGGTGGAAGCGCATGGTCACCGAGCGCGCCGACGTGGTCGGCCTGGACTCGGCCATCATCCAGAACCCCAAGGTCTGGGAGACCTCGGGCCACGTGGGCGGCTTCAGCGACCCGCTGATCGACTGCAAGACCTGCAAGTCACGCTTCCGGGCTGACAAGCTGGACGAGGCCAGGTGCCCCGAGAAGCCGTCCAAGCAGCCCGGCCAGTGCCACGGAGAGCTGACCGAGGCACGCTCGTTCAACCTGATGTTCAAGACCAGCATCGGCGCGGTGGAGGACACGGCCTCGGTCGCCTACCTGCGGCCCGAGACGGCCCAGGGCATCTTCCTGAACTTCCTCAACGTGATGCAGAGCGCGCGCCTCAAGCCGCCCTTCGGCATCGCGCAGATCGGCAAGTCCTTCCGCAACGAGATCACGCCGGGCAACTTCGTCTTCCGCACGCGCGAGTTCGAGCAGGGCGAGATGGAGTTCTTCGTGCCGCCCGACGAGGAGATGAAGTGGTACGACTTCTGGCGCAACGAGCGCTTCCAGTGGTACCTGGACTTCGGCGTCTCCGCGGACAAGCTGCGCATGCGTGAGCACGAGGGCGACGAGCTGGCGCACTACAGCCGCGCCTGCGCGGACATCGAGTACGAGTACCCGTGGGGCTGGGGCGAGCTCGAGGGCATCGCCTGTCGCACGGACTTCGATCTGAAGTGCCACTCCGAGGCCTCGGGTACCGACCTGCTCTACTTCGACCCGCACACCAAGGAGAAGTACACGCCCTACGTGATCGAGCCCGCGGGCGGCATCAATCGCATGGCGCTGACCTTCCTGATCGACGCCTACGCTGAGGAGCAACTCGAGAAGGACACGCGCGTGGTCCTGCGCTTCCACCCGGAGATCGCGCCCATCACCCTGGCCATTTTTCCGCTCGTGAAGAAGGACGGCATGCCGGAGCTCGCACACGAGGTCGAGGCCAGCATGCGGCGCGCGGGATTCACGGTCTTCTACGACGAGAAGGGCGCCATCGGTCGTCGCTACCGACGCCAGGACGAGGTCGGCACGCCGTTCTGTGTGACGATCGACGGTGACACCGCGAGCGAGGGCAAGGTGACCGTGCGCCACCGGGATTCGATGGAGCAGGATAGCGTCTCGGTCGAAGGGCTGCGGTCCTACATCGAGGACGCGATCCACGCCTGGAAACGGCCCGAGTCCGCCGCGCAAGCCGCCGAGTAGCGGAAAACTCGACCCTGGTCCGCGTGGGACCAGGGTCTTGATTCCGCGCGGCTACTGCCGCAACCCGGAGACGAGCTCGATCGCCTGCGGGTCCATGTCGGTCATGAACGACCCATCCGCGCTGAGCATGCCCGTCGCGGCGTCGATGGCGAAGAGCGAGATGTCGTCGCCGCCCTCGTTGGCCACGAACAGGAACCTGCCGCTCGGGTCCACGATCAGGTCGATCGGGTTCAGCCCGACCATCATCTCGAAGGCCTTCGTCAGGCTGCCCGTGGCCTGGTCGATGCCAAAGCCGGCCACGCCGCCGCCCGCCAGGGCCACGAACGCGAAGCGTCCGTTCGGGTGCACGGCGGCTGACACGGGATCGGCGCCATCGGTGCTTCCGACGGCCCCGATCGTGAGCGTGCCGTGCATCGGGTCGATGTCGGCGGGTACGACCTGGTCGATGTCGCCCGCGATCGTGAGGTAGGCGCGTTCGCCGCTCGGAGAGAACCGAATGCGTGTCACCTCGCCGCTCACCGTGGTCAGGTTCTTGCTGACGATCCAGGCACCCTCGTTGCCGCCGAACAGGTGCCCCTGGTCGAAGCGGATCGCCACGATGTTACTGGAGTCCGTATTCATCGCGTAGATGAACTGGCCGGTCGGATCGACCGCGATGGCGTCCGGGTTCAGGCCCAGGGAGGACGTGCCGAACTTGTAGATCAGCTCGCCGGTGTTCAGGTCGATGTGGTAGGCCTCCACATTTCCAGCTGTGGTCGTGACGAAGGCGAAACGGCCCGAGCTGTCGACGGCGATGGCGCGCGGCATGCCGGAGCCAGGGAAAACGTGCGGCAACCCGATCTGGGTCGGCGCTCCCGTGCCTGGGTCCAGCGCGTAGAAGGAGATGCTGCTATCGAGCGCATCGAGGGTGTACAGCCACCTGCCGCTGGGGTCACTCGCGAGCGAGCGCGGTCCGGCACCGGTCATCACCGGCGCTCCACCGATAGGAGTCAGCTGGCCGGTCGTGGCGCTGACCTCATAGGGGGTGAGCGTGTCCGACGTCTCGTTTGCGGCGTACAGGAAACGCGGCTCCTGCACGGCGCGGTCGATGCCGGAGCTCGTGGTGAATCCGCCCGGCGTCGCGCGCGTGCGTGTCCGACCGCGGACCTCCAGGGCTCCCGTGGCCAGGTCGACCTTGTAGATCGATACGTCGTTGGAGCCACGGTTGGTGACGTAGGCGAAGTGGCCGGCCGCGTCGAAGGAGATCTCCACCGGCTCCGTGCCCGTGGCCACGTTGTTGTCCGCCAGGCTGAGTCCGCCGGTCTTGGCGTCGATGCCCCAGGCGCGCAGGGTGCCGTTGGATCGGGCCGCGTAGATCCAGGCCCCGGTGGGGTGCATGGTCAGGGCCGTCGGCGGGCCGCCGATGGGGCGGTTTCGGACCAGTGTGAGGCCCCCAGTGACGACGTCGATGTCGTATTGCAGGAGCAGCTTGAAGCTGTCGTCGCTGACGTAAAGGCGCGTACCGTCCGGATCCATGACCATGTGTCGCGGATCGGCCGGCACGTCGAGGGTCGTGTTCAGGCTGAGGGCGCCCGTGGTCGGGTCGATATTGTAGATGGCGATCTTGCCGGAGCCGTTGTACGCCACGTAGGTGAAACGGCCTGTCGGATGTACGCGGATTCCGGTCGGGCGCGCGCCGTGGCTGATGGGGGCCGACATCAGGCTGAGCGCACCGGTCTGCGGATGAATCGCGTACTCCCAGATGGCGTTCGATCCCTCGGCCGCGACGTACGCGTTCAGGCCAGCCGGGGTGAAGTCCATGTCAAAGGGACCGTCACCGGTGCCGGCCGGGACGCCGGGGCCGATGCGGCCACTCGTCTGGTCGATGGTGTAGACCGAGATGTTCGGGGAGACCGCACCCGGGTTACCGAGGTTGGGCGTGTAGAGCCACTTGCCGGTCGGGTGTGCGATGGCGCGCTGCGGGGCGACCTGGACCAGCAGGGAACCGAAGAACCCGTTGGGCAGGAAGCGGCCCGTTTCCGGATCGACCACGTAGAGCGAGACGGTGTTGTCGACCTGGTTGGCGGCGTAGGCAAAACGCGGCGGGAACTCGACCGCGATCACGATGTCGGTCGTGGCCTCGCCGGCATCGTTGGTGGCGGTGACGGTGTAGGTCGCGCGCCCTGTCTGCGCGGCCGGGGTTCCGGCGATCTCACCGGTCGAGGCGTTCAGTGCCAGGCCCGGGGGCAACGCGGGGCTGACGGCCCAGGTCGCCGCATCACCGGACGCGGACGGCAGGTTGGCCTCGATCCGGACATCCTTCAGATAGATGGTCCGGTCGGCGCCGTAGGTGACGTTCGAGGGAGCGGTGATCGTCGGGGTGGTGCTACCGGTGTCACTGCCGCCGCCTCCACATGAGACGGCAAGCGTGGCCAGGGTGAGAGGGAGGATCGCAATGAGTTGCTTCAATGTTGATATTTCTCGCCCGCTCGAAAGCGGGGATGCGAGTACGCATGCCAGATTCCCGCGTGCCCAGGTCGGGCGGGGGGGGAGGGAACCTGGCGGGCAAGACGGGGTCTGAGGAGGGACCGTTCCGGGAGTGAGCACTTCGCTCACCGCGTGATCAGCCCGGGGGGCAACAAGGGGGGGACCGGATTCCGCGGAAGGCAGCCGGTCACGCTAGCCGCGTACTCTAGTTGGGCTGCGCCAATGCGGCCATACGCCTTGGGGCGCTTTTCTCAGTACCCTGCTGCCTGACCGTCTTTACGGGACTCTGAAGCCCCGATCCAGACGCCGTGGGCCGCGTCACGCCGGATGGCCTGGTAGCCGCCGTAGCTCCCCAGATCCCACTGGACCTTGTGTCCGCGCTCGAGCAGGCCGCGCACAGCGGGCCATTCGTGGCCCGATTCGAGCAGTACGACGCCTCCGTCGCTCATCACCTCACCGGTCGGCTGGGACGACCCGCGGTGAAGCGCGCGCGGCGCGTCGCCCGCCTCCTGCAGGTTCATGTCGAAGTCGATCAGGTTCACCACGATCAGTACGTGCGCTTGGGGCTGGGTGGCGCCGCCCATGACGCCGAAGCTGACCAGGGGCTTCCCGTCCTTCGTGATGAAGGCCGGAATGATCGTGTGGAACGGACGCTTGCGTGGCGCGTAGCTGTTGGCGCGGCCGGGCTGCAGGTCGAACAGCTCGCCGCGGTTCTGCAGGATGAATCCCAGCCCGTCGGGCGTCATACCGGATCCCATGCCGCGGTAGTTGCTCTGGATCAGCGAGACCATGTTCCCGGCCGCGTCCGCAACGGTGAGATAGATCGTATCGCCTTCCTCGAGCGCGGGGTTGCCGCTCGGGAAGCTCTTGGCCGCGTGCTGCGGATCGATCAGCGCGCGCCGTTTCGCGGCGTACTCCTTGGAGAGCAGGCGCGTCAGCGGGACATCGAAGAAGTCCGGATCGGCGTAGGAGCGTGCGCGGTCCTCGAAGGCGAGCTTCTTGGCCTCGACGAACGTGTGGACAAACTCGGCGCTCATGAAGCCCATGCTGCGCAGGTCGTAAGCCTCGAGCACGTTGAGCATCTGCAGCGCGGCGATGCCCTGTCCATTGGGCGGCAGTTCCCAGACGTCATACCCGCGGTAGCTGGTCGAGACGGGTTCGACCCACTGCGAGGTGTGCGCAGCCAGGTCTTCGCGTGTCAGGAATCCGCCCTGACGCTTCATGTAGTCGGCGATGCGTCCCGCGATCTCGCCCTTGTAGAACGCATCGCGGCCCTCCTTCGCGAGAAGCTCGAGCGTGTTCGCGAGCCGCGGGTTGCGAAACAGCTCGCCCTTTGCGAGCACGTGTCCGTCCGGCATGAACGTCTCGCTGAACCCGTCGTACTTGGCCAGCTTCTCGGCGTTCTTGGCCCAGTAGTAGGCGATCAGCTCGGTGATCGGCGCTCCCTCACGGGCGTACCGGATGGCCGGCGCAAGCACCTGCTCCATGCTGAGCTTGCCGAACTTGCCGTGCAGCTCGAACCACCCGTCCGCGCAGCCGGGAACGCTGACCGGGAGCGGACCGCGCTTGGGCACCGACTCCAGAGCGCGCTTCTGAAACTCCTCGATCGTCAACGAGGCCGGCGAACGCCCGCTGGCGTTGAGCCCGAAGAGTCGTTGCGCCTCTTCGTCCCAGACGATCGCGAACAGGTCTCCGCCGAGCCCGTTGCCGGTCGGCTCCACCAGTCCGAGCATGGCGTTGGCCGCGATGGCCGCGTCGACCGCGCTACCCCCTTGCTTGAGGATGTCGAGCGCGACCTGGGTCGCCAGGGGTTGGCTCGTGGCGGCCATCCCGTGTTTCGCGATCACCTCGGAGCGGGTGGCGAAGGGGCGGCCTGTGACGCGGTCGCCGGGGCCGGCGGGGAGAGCAAGCGGGGATGCGGATAGCCAGGCCAGGGCGATGCAGGATGTGAGCATGGTGCTTTGACCATGCCCGACCGCCCCGGCCGAGTCTTGTCCTATTGCAGGAAACTGGTCGAGGTGATCGAGCCCGGCTTGAGGCCGGTTGCAACGTTCTCGCGCACCGTCGGGATACCCGTCTGCGGGTTGATCTCGAGGATCGTCAGGTCGTCGCTGCCCTGGTTGAGGACGTACAGGAAACGCCCCTGGGGCTCGACCCAGAGGTCGACCGGGTTGAGTCCGGTCGGGATCTCGACCTGGCCCTGAAGCTTCCCGGTGGACTGCACTATGTTGTAGAAGGTGACGTGGCCGGTGCCGCTCGGGTAGTCCGAGATCGCGGCGTAGGCGAACTGACCATTCGGGTGCAGTTCGAGGGCTTCCGGCTGTCCACCGGTGGCGCGTCCGGGCGGGATCGGAGTCAGCTCGCCCGTCTCCTGGTCGACCGAGTAGGGCACCAGGATGTTGGAGTCACTCATCGCCGCGTAGGTGCGTTCGCCGCTGGGCGTGAAGCGCAGCTCCTGCGGGTTGCCCGGTGCGATGACCGTGAACGGACCCTCGACGAACTGGCCGTCCTGGATGCGGTACGAGGTGATGCTCTGGGAGTTCTCGTCCGACGAGTAGACGAAGCGCCCGGTCGGATCGACGGTCACGTGCCGCGGATCGGTGCCGGCGGCCGCCGAGGCGAGCTCAGTCAGGACGCCCGTGGCGGGATCGATCGAGTACGAGGTGATCAGGTTGGCGCCGCGCGCCGCGATGAACAGGAAGCGGCCCGAGGGCTCGAGTGCCAGACCGCGCGGGCGGCCCACGACGATGGCTGGCGCGCCGACCTGGGTCAGTGTGCCGTCCACCTGGCTGATCGCGAAGGTGCGCAGGTTGCGCTCGGTGCGATCGCTGACGAACAGGAAGCGTCCGGCCAGGTCCGCGACGGCGTCGGCCGGCTCGATGCCGGAGAGCGCCGCGAGGCCGAGCTCGGTCAGGCTGCCGTCGACCGGGTCGATGGAGAAGCTGGTGATGTCGCCGGACTCGGCGTTCACCACGTAGCTGTAGCGCGCCAGTTGCCTGGTGGGAGCTGCCCCGAAGGTCATCGCCAGTGCGGCGGGCTCCGAGCGTGTACGGCTCGTGCCGGTCGACACCAGGTCACCGCTGGCGGGATTGACCGAGAAGATGGTGATGTCGTTCGATGCGCCGGTCAGCATGTAGGCGTGCATCCCGGAGGCGTCGAACTGGATACCGCGCGGCTGTGCTGCCGTGTCGGTCGTCGCGAGGGGTGAGAGCTCACCGTCCGCCCCGATCTCGTAGCGCGAGACCGTGTTGGCGGTGGCGTTGGTGACGTAGGCGAAGCGGCCGGTCGGGTGCACGCTGACGGAGTTCGGAAGCTGTCCCGTGGCGGCCGAGTTCTGCGCCAGCGGGGCGCCCGAGACCTCGTCGATCGAGAAGGGCTGGACGCTGTCCGTGTCCGCCAGGACCAGGTAGAAGTGCTTGCCGTTCGGGCCGAAGGTGACGCCCACCGGGCTGCCCGCCAGGAGCGTCGCCGGCAGGGTGCTCGAGAGTTCGCCCGTCGCGTCGTCTACCGGGAAGCTCGAGAGCGAGTTCGAGAGGCTGTTGGTGACGTAGGCGAAGCGGCCGGACGGGTCGAGCGAGATCGAGTTCGGGCCGTTCTCGGTCGACACGGGCAGGCCTACCTGGGTCAGTGCGCCGGATGTCTGATCGATGCTGTAGACGAAGACCGAGTCGGATCCCAGGGCGGTGACGTAGGCGAACTCGCCGGCCGCGTCGAGCTCCATCGCATGCGGGCCTATGCCCGTGGCGACGGAGGCGCCGGCGGTCAAGGTGCCGCTAGCCTCGTCCAGTGTGTAGGTGGAGATCAGCGACGATCCGATCCCGTCGCCCAGGTTGGGCACGAACAGGAAGCGGCCGTTCGGGTGCACGACGACGGCTTCGGGAATCTCCTCGCCGGCGGGAGCGTTCAGGAAGCTGCGCAGTCGCATTTCGCCCGTGAACGCGTCGACGACGTAGGTCGAGATGGTGTCGTCCGCGGCGCTGGCGACGAAGGCCATGCGGGCGGGCTCGACGACGCCGACACGGACGACCGAGTCGATCGCGTCGCCGTTGGAATCCTCGGTGTGGATGGCGTAGTCCACGGCCGCGCTGGTCGCGGCCGGGATGCCCGATATGGAACCGTCTACCGTGCTGAAGGTCAGCCCGCCCGGAAGGGCGGGGGAGATGCTCCAGGTCACTGGGTCGCCGCTGACGGTCGGTCGGTTGACCTGGATCGGCACCTGGCTCAGATAAAGGACCGAACTCGAGCCGTACTCAACTCCAAAGGTCTCCGGCGCGGCGGGAGCGCCCGGTGCGGCCCCTCCGCCACCTCCGCACGCTGTACTCGCGAGACCCAGACCTACGATCAGAATAGTTTTCTGTCTGTTCAATTGTTTCCTCCAGGTCGCTTTCGCGACTGCGGTGCCTGCCGGTGACCCTTGCTTTCCCCTGAAAGGCACCCCCACGGGCCTCTCACAATGGTCTTCACTGAAGACTACCCCATGTTCGAGCGTAGGATGGACAGACCCCAGAGCGGCCCGGTCGGGATCACCGAACGAGTCGACCCTGAAAAAAGCAACGAGCTGCGTTTCGGGCGCGCGCGGTATGCCATTTCTTCCATGTCGCAGACACCTGAACAGAAGCGCGAGGTCATCGAGGTCGTCGCCGAGCCGATGGAGGAAGAGGCCCCTGCCAGCTCCAGCGGTGACACCGCGCGGCGCCTGCGGCGTAGCCTCAGTCCGGTCATCGCGGGCCTGATCATCGACGTGGTGGACCTGGGATCGTTCTCGCCCTTGCTCGGCTTTCCCGCCGGACTGATCGCGGGCTACGTGCTGGCCAAGCACGTGGGCTTCGCGCCCCGCCACCGCATGCTGGCCTCCTTGGTCTGCGGGCTCTACTGCACGCTTCCACCCACGCGCTTCTTTCCGCTCGCGACGATGATCGGCATGGTCGCAAACTTCCGCCGCTCTGAATAAGGCGTTCGCTGAACGCGAACGTCAATAAGCGCACCCCGGACCTCCCTGTGGCCTATGCTTGAAAGACAGATGAAGTCCCTGCGCGCCATCCCCATGTCGCTGCCGCTGTGCGGCAGCTTGCTTTCATTCTCCATGCTGACCGCATGCGGCGGCACGGAAGTGCAGACAGCTGCACCCCGGAAGAATGTTCTGATCGTGTCCCTCGACACGGTACGCCCCGATCACCTGGGCTTCTACGGTTACGAACGCGACACGTCGCCTGCCCTGGACGCCTTCACGCGCGACTTCACGGTCTTTGACAACGCGCAAACGGTCGCCCCGTGGACCGCCCCGTCCTTGATCTCGCTCATGACGTCGCTCTACCCCGATGCCCACGAGGTGAAGGCCAGTCCCGATCCGGGCCTGTTGAGCGATGATGTGGTTACCCTGGCCGAGGCCCTGAAGGCCGTCGGCTACCGCACCGGTGCCTTCACCGAGGGCGGCTACGCAAAGGCCGACTTCGGGCTCGGGCAGGGCTTCGACGTCTACCCGGAGCATCCGGGCGATGCGGACGGCTACACGTCCAATCGTCGCTACCCGAGCCGCCTGATCGCCACCATCGAGCGCTCCATCTCCTGGATGGGGGAGGCCAGCACGAGTCCGTTCCTCTGCTTCTTCCAGACCTACGAGCCGCACTCTCCGTATCAGGCGCCGACCGAGTTCGTGCAGCGCTACATCCCTGATTACGACGAGGAAGGCGACCACGCGCGCCTGGCGCAGGCCGTGGAAACCTGGAACCAGGACCACGTGATCTCGGACGCGGACCTCAGGCTCTTCCAGCGGCATCTCATGCATTGCGATCTGCGCGGCCTGCCCAAGATCGATGATTCCGGAGCACTGCGCGAGCAATCGCGCG
>JBLHKW010000039.1:0-34861 GCA_047618565.1 Planctomycetota bacterium | reverse complement strand
CGAGCCCTGGCCCGCCGACATCGTCGACATGGCCAGCCGCCTTCCGGTCCTGGAGCACGGCCGCATCAAGCCGCTCTCGACCCTGGCTGGCTTCGCGCTCCTGCGCATGCACCACACGCGCAAGGTCAAGGACGCGACGGGCGAACGGCTGAGCCCGACGGAGTGGTTGCTCGACGCTTTCTTCTACCCGGAGATCTCGCGCAGCTACATGGTCTTCCGGGTCCAGACGCACGAGGTGCTACAGGCCATCGGTGTCTCGACCGAGGGCAAGAAGAAGCGCGATCTGTATTCCTACAACGAGCTCGAGCCCGCCCGCGACCGCCTGATGGCACTGGCGAGTTCGTACTCGACGATCGACCCCAAGGAGCGCACTTCGATCCAGGGTCAGGTTCTCAACCTGGCCAACAATCTGCAGGCGCTCGAGCGTTTCCTGCACTATATGGACTTCACCCGGACCGAGCTGGGGGTGCAGGGCGTCTTGCCCTTCGCGGCCGAGGAAGGGCAAGACGACACGCGTTCGGTCTCGCAGGTCATCGAGGCCGGACCGGACGTGGCCATGGCCCAGGCCAACGGGGACCAGGTCTCGCCCGCTGACACCGCGCGCATGATCGAGGATCTGTTCGAGCTGGCGGAGCGATCGAGCTCGATGCTCCTGATTCCGCCAGCGGTAGACGCCGAGGAACGGCCGGAGTGGACGTCGCCCGGGGATCTGATGGCGGCGGCCTTTCTCGTCGGTGCTGTCGACGAACGGCACCTGGCGATGTTGGCCGCGTGCGAAGGTATGGCCGAGGCGCGCTCGCGCCCGGATGATTTTCGCGTGCACCTGACGGCCTTCGCCGAGCGTAGTCGCGAGCTCGCCGCTACCCGTGGCGAGGCCGGCAAGGTCGACCTGGAAGTCACCTACTACAAGATGGACTTCTTCTATCGCTCCGTGGTCCTGTACGTGCTCGCCTTCCTGATGGTGGCTGTCACCTGGGTGCGGCGCGGCATGCGCAAGCTCTTCGGGGCAGCGCTCGCGGTCACGGCTCTCGGCGCCGGCCTGCACGTGGCGGGCATCGTCGTGCGCTGCATTCTGCGCTCGCGGCCTCCGATCAGCACTCTGTACGAGACGGTCGTGTTCGTCGCGGCCACCGCGGTGCTCGTGTCACTCTTCATCGAGCGCGTCGACCGACGCCGCATGGCCGGCGCGGTGGCGCCGTTCCTGGGCGCGCTGGGTCTGTTCATCGCGATGCGCTTCGAAGAGCTCAAGGGCGAGGACACCATGCCTCAGCTGCAGGCGGTCCTGGATACCAACTTCTGGCTCTCGATCCATGTGACCTGCATCACGATGGGGTATTCGGCCGCGTTGCTCGCGTCCGCCTTTGCCCACGTGTTTGTGCTCGGGAAGGTGTTCGGATTCCGCAAGGACGACCGCGCCATGTACCGCGGGTTGGGCAATACGGTGTACGGGACGCTCTGTTTCGCGCTCGTGTTGTCGGTGATCGGCACGATCCTGGGCGGCATCTGGGCCAACGATAGCTGGGGCCGGTTCTGGGGCTGGGACCCCAAGGAGAACGGCGCCCTGATGATCGTGCTGGCTCAGTTGACGCTGCTACACGCGCGCATGGGCGGATACATCAAGGCCTTCGGGATCGCCATCGCGGTCATCGCCCAGGGGGCGGTCGTGGCCTTCTCGTGGTGGGGCGTGAACCTGCTCGGCGTCGGGTTGCACAGCTACGGATTCACGGACGGCATCAACAGCGCGCTCAACCTGTTCTATGGCATCGAAGGTGCCGTTGTGGTCGTGGGTGGCGGCTGGTGGTTGCACCAGCGCTACCAGGCCAAGAAGCTGGCCTGATCGTCGCGGATGGAAGACGTCAAGCCCCGGCCTTCCGCGGCCAGTCACATCTCGATCCTTGACGGGATTCGAGGGCTGGCCGTGGCGCTGGTCATGGCGCACCACTTCTTCGCGGCTTCGATGCCCGCGGACACGGCGCTGGACCGGACCGTGTTCGCGGTGCTCCACACCGGCTGGTGCGGCGTTGACATGTTCTTCGTGCTCTCGGGCTACCTGATCACGGGCATCCTGTTCCGCACCAAGGGCTCGGGGCATTACTTCCGCAGCTTCTACGCACGCCGTACGGTGCGGATCTTCCCGCTGTACTACGCGACCCTGTTCGTCTTCTTCGTGCTGCTGCCGATGGTCGACCACCCCGAGGTGGCCGACTACATCAAGCCGTCGCAGCCTGATCAGCTCTGGTTCTGGGCCTACCTGACGAACATCCGCATCGCGATGCGCGGAGCGTTCTATCCGGAACTGATCCCGAACGTGACCTGGTCGCTCGCGATCGAGGAGCAGTTCTATCTGGTCTGGCCTATCGTGGTGCTGCTCTGCAGCCGGCGCACGCTGATGCGCATCTGCGTGCTCCTGATCGTCGGCGCCCTGGCCCTGCGCGTGACCCTGGCCCTCAATGGGGCGAGCTACGTGCTCAGCTACGTCATCACCCCGGCTCGTATCGATTGCCTGGCCCTCGGGAGCTTTCTGGCGCTCGTCTCCCATGGCGGCCAGCTCGGACGTTTCTCGCCGGAGGTCGTCAGCTGGGCACGGCGCGTGTTGCTGGTGAGCGTCGCCGTCGTGGTCTGGCTCGGGATCCGCGATGGCATGCTCGACCCGATTCAGAGCCTGACCTACACGCTCGGGTTCTCGGGCATCGCCTTCCTCTACGGAGCGTTCCTCGTGCTCTGCATCTCGACCCCGCCCGGGAGCATGCTCGCGCGTGCAGTCGACAACGGCTTCCTGCGCACCCTCGGCAAGTACAGTTACGCGCTGTACCTCTTTCACGGTCCCGTCGGCACGGGTATGCGCCTCCTCTATCACCCGCGGCATCAGCCGCTCTGGTTGGGGTCTTCACTGCCGCGAACCCTGATCTACGTCCTCATTGCCAGCGTCGCGTCCCTGGCCGCAGCTTTCCTGAGCTGGCACCTGATGGAGAAGCATTTTTTGAAGCTCAAACGCTACTTCCCGAGCGGGAACCCCCCCGGCACTGCAGTGCCGTCGGAGGCCCCCGGCACGCGTGGATGAGGTGGAGCGAGCCCCCGGTCCCGCGCTGGCAGGGGCTTCGGGGCCCGGAATCACGGACCTGCGGCCTGCTGGACGGGCGAGAACCCCCGATCCGGGCTAGTATCTAACAGGAAAGGCCGAGCCTGCGGGCTCGACTCCACCTTCGTTCGTATGCCCGGCAGCTCGACTTCCTGATCCCTGGACCCCTCAGCATGCTCCGCAACTGGCAGTTCCCCTCCAGCCGTTTTCTGACTGCGCTCGTCGCCTTCGTGTCGCTCTTCCTGGCGCTGGGCGAGCGCGCTCAGGCACAGACCCTCAGGATCATGCCCCTCGGCGATTCGATCACGGAGTCGCAGACAGGGTTTGCCAGCTATCGCTACTGGCTCTGGCAGGACCTTGCGAGCTTCGGTTACTGCGTCAACTTTGTCGGCGGCCAGACCGGCGTCAGCGGGACACCGCTCTTCCCGGACTTCGATCAGGCGCACGAGGGCCACACGGGATTCCGCGCGGATCAGGTGCTGAACAACATCTCGGGCTGGACCGCTGCGGTCAATCCCGACATCGTGCTGATGCACCTCGGGACGAACGACATCTGGCAGGGCCACAGTGCCGCCAGCACCGTCAGCGAACTGGACCAGATCATCGATGAAATGCGAGCGATCCGCCCGCGCGTCGTCGTGCTCGTGGCGCAGGTGATCCCGATGCTGCCCGCGGATATCATGCCTTTCAACGCGCTCTTGCCCGGCTTCGTGGCCTCGAAGACCACATCCGCATCGCCGGTTGTGCTCGTGGACCAGTTCACGGGCTTCGACGTGAACGCGGATACCTGGGATGGCGTGCACCCGGACCAGTCCGGCGAGATCAAGATGGCGGCGAAGTGGTACGAGGCGCTCGAGCCATTCCTGCTCGCCAACAACTGCTTCGGTACGCGTTACTGCTTCGGCGGCGCCGGCATCTGCCCCTGCGGGAACGACTACAGCTCGGCCGGGTGCCAGAACTCGGCCGGCGTCGGCGCATTGCTGTCGGCCGCTGCTGGCTCGACCGATGCAGCCGCTGACGACCTGGTCCTGGCCATCACGGACATGCCGCCCAACAAGTTCGGGCTGGTGTTCATGGGCGGCAACCAGATCAACACGCCTTTCGGCGACGGGCGCCGCTGTGTCGGTGGGGTCGTGAAACGCTTTGGCGTCAAGCAGGCGGACGCGACCGGAACCATGATCTACGGGCCTGGACTGGCGAACCTGGCGCCCGTGATCGTTCCCGCGTCGACCTGGAACTACCAGGCCTGGTATCGTGACCCGATGGGTGGCCCCTGTGCCGGCGGCTTCAATCTGAGCAATGGCCTGCAGGTTCCCTTTCAGCCCTGAGTGTCGCCCGTTGCGGGCGCGAACAGAAACGAGCGGGTGATGGCAGGTACGGAGTTGATCGGAGTCGGTTCACGCCGCACTCGCGGGAGCGGTAGGGCTATCAGCTCGACGTTGGCCGTCATCATGCTGGTGGGCACACTGGGTTACGTGGTACGCGACAACTTCCGCGCGGGGGCGGCCCCGTCTAACGCCGGAGCGCGCACGGCCGAGATCGAGAGCCTGAGCGAGCAATCGCGCGCATGCCTGGACCAGGGGGACACCGCTGGAGCCCTCGAGCATGCCCATCGAGCGGTCGAACTGGCACCCGACTCGCTGGCGGCACAGCTGAGCCTGGTCGCGGCACTGACGGCCAGGGGCGACCTCGACGGCGCGCTGGAGGCTCTGGCCGTGGCCGAGCGTCTGGACTCCGAGCATCCCGGCGTGGAGTCCGCGCGGCGCCTTCTGGAAAAGGCCGCTCAGTAGGCGTGACGAGGGAGACCGCTCGCTGATTCGGGGCGGGGATGGGGCGGACCGGGGGCGGCCTGCTATCATGCGCGACCGGTGGCCGCGGAGAGGCGACCACCCACGCCTTGAACCAAGAGCAGCGAGCTTCCTCCGTCCCCGATCGTTTGCGCGATTCCGGTGGGCTTCTCGATGGCATCGCGCGCGAAGTGGCGCGCGAGACGGGTGTGCCCGAGGCCGACGTCTTCGGCGTCGGGAGCTTCTATCACCTGCTGGCGCGGCCGGACGCGAAGATCCGGGTCTGTACCGGCCTCTCCTGTGCGCTGGCCGGCGCCGACGAGATCCTGAAGGCCGCCCGTGCGGCGGGCCTCCCGAGTGAGGGCTGCTCATGCCTGGCCGGTTGCGACCTGCCGCCCGCCGTGCTGCGCGACCGACGCGTGCTGCCGCAGATCACGATCACGGACATGCAGCGCACCGACGGGGCGTGGGAGAAGCTGGACTCATCCGCCGCTCCGGGAAGCGCCAACTGGCGCGGTGCCGTCGGCCCGACAGATGTCGCATCCGAGGAGCTGGTGCTCGACCTGGACGGCGAGCATGCGCCGCCGGGACGTGCTTTCGCGCGCGCCATGGAGATGGGACCGGAGCGCGTCGTCGAGGCCATCGAGGCGGCCGGTCTGCAGGGCCGCGGTGGGGCGGGCTTCCCGGCGCACATCAAGTGGCGCGGGGTCCAGGGGCAGGCCGTCACGACTCGCTACGTCGTGCTCAACGCCGACGAAGGTGAGCCGGGTACATTCAAGGACCGGGAAGTGCTGCTGCGCCGCCCGGACCTGATCCTCGAGGGGCTCGCGATCGCGGCCCATGCGGTCGGTGCCAGCGAGGTCTACCTCTACCTGCGCGGCGAGTTCGAGATCCCGTGGGAGATCATGTCGGCTGCCATCGCGCGCGCCCAGGAGCACGATGTCTACGGCGACATCCGTTTTCACATGCACGCGGGCAACGGCGCGTACATTTGCGGCGAGGAGACGGCCCTGCTCGAGGCCCTGGAAGGCAAGCGCGGGATGCCGCGACTCAAGCCCCCGTTTCCGGTCGAGGTGGGTCTGTGGGGCAAGCCCACATTGATGCACAACGTGGAGACCATCGCCTGTGTGCCGGCCATCGTCGAGCGCGGAGGAGCATGGTTCAAGGCGCTCGGGCGCAAGGAAGCGGGCACCAAGCTCTACTGCATCAGTGGACACGTGGTCAGGCCCGGGACCTACGAGCTACCCCTCGGGGTCACGCTCGATGAGCTGGTCGAGGCTGCGGGCGGCTACGTGGGCGAGCTCAAGGCCTTCAGTCCGGGCGGCGCCAGTTCGGGATTCCTGCCGGCGAGCGAGCGCGAACGGCCGCTCGATTTCCGCTCTCTCGCGGAGGTCGGTTCGATGCTGGGGTCCGCGGGCGTGGTCGTTCTCAATGACACGGTGGACATGCGCTGGGCGGCTCTGCAGCAGCTCAAGTTCTTCGAGGACGAGAGCTGTGGACAATGCGCGCCCTGTCGTATCGGTACGCGCTACCTGCACGAGTCCCTGCGCAAGCAGAGTCAGGGCGGGTCGATCGGCGCGCCGCTGGAGCACGTGGCCGAGGCGGCGTGGCAGATGAACGAGGGGTCGATCTGCGGTCTGGGTCAGGCCGCACCGCTGCCCCTGACGTCGGCGCTGAAGTACTTCCCGGAAGACTTCGCTGGGTTGGATGAGGGGAGTGACGCGTGAGCAACAACGGAACGAAGCTCTCCATCGGGGGCCAGGAACTCGAGTTCGAAGCGGGCGAAACGGTCCTGGAGGTCGCCCAGCGCGCCGGCTTCGAGATCCCGACCCTTTGCCACGACCCGCGGCTCAAGCCGGCCGGCGCCTGTCGCACCTGCCTGGTGGAGATCGACGGCTGGCGGCGCCTGGCGCCGGCCTGTGCGACGCCCGCGGCGGATGGCATGCGCGTCGTGGCCGAGAACGAGCGCATCGAGCGCCACCGCAAGTCGCTGCTGGCGCTCTACATGACGGACCACCCGGCGGATCGTGAGGCGTCCGAGAAGGGGGCCCCGGATCAGCTGCTCGATATGGTCGAGCGCTACGACGTGGCACTCGACTGGGGACGCATGGACCAGGTGCGCATTGCGCGCCCGACCGATCGCAATCCCTACGTCCACTTCGAACCGGATACCTGCATCCTCTGCGCGCGCTGCACCCGTTACTGCGACGAGGTCGAGGCTGTCAACGCGATCACGCTCACGGGGCGCGGCTCGCAGACGACCATATCGACGGTCGATAGCCTGTCCCTGCTCGACACGAGTTGCGAGATGTGCGGCGGCTGCATTGACGTCTGTCCGACCGGCGCGATGGGCGAGAAGAAGCCCCTGGTGCGCGGCGAGAAGCCCGAGCGAGAGCTCGAGAAGGTTCGCACGACCTGCAACTACTGCGGCGTCGGCTGCCAGATGGACCTGAACGTGGACCGCGCCGGCAACGACGGTCGTGGACGCGTGGTCAAGGTCACCAGCCCGGCCGCCGGCACGACCACGAACGACGGCAACCTGTGCGTGAAGGGCCGTTTCGCCTACGACTTCCTGCACCACGAGGACCGGCTGACCGTGCCCTTGATCCGGCGCGCGGACGGTGAGCTGCACGAAGCCAGCTGGGAGGAAGCCCTGAGCGTCGCCGCTGCGGGCCTGCTGGGCGTCAAGCAGCGCCATGGCGCCGATGCCCTGGGATTCGTCAGCTCCTCGCGCTGCCCGGTCGAGGAGAACTACCTCGTGCAGAAACTTGCACGAACGGTGTTCAGGACGAACAACGTCCATCAGTGTGCCGCAACCTGACACGCTCCCACGGTGGCCGGTCTGGTCAACACCTTCGGCGCGGGAGCGATGACGAACTCGATCGGGGAGATTCGCGACGCGGACTTCCTGTTCATCATCGGCAGCAACACCAGTGAGGCGCACCCCATCATCGCGATGGAGATGAAGCGCGCGCGCAAGCGTGGAGCGATGATGGTCGTGGTGGATCCGCGGGCGGTCTGGATGACGACCATCGCCGACAAGCACCTGCAGCTGGCACCCGGTACCGATGTCTGGCTGCTCAATGCGATGGCGCACGTGATTATCGCCGAGGGCCTGGTCGACGAGACCTTCGTCGCGCAGCAGACCGAGGGCTTCGAGGACGTACGCCGCACGGTCGAGGCTTACACGCCCGAGGCCGCCGAGAAGGTTACGGGCATCGCAGCCGACGATATCCGGGACGTCGCGCGCCGCTACGCGACGACGAAGAAGGCCGGTATCTACTACACGCTGGGCATCACGGAACACTCGCACGGCACGGACAACGTGTACGCGCTGGCCAACCTGGTGCTGATGACCGGACACCTTGGAAAGCCCTCCGCGGGCATGAATCCGCTGCGCGGCCAGAACAACGTGCAGGGCGCGAACGATGCCGGGGCAACGCCCATCTTCTACCCGGGCTATCAGCGCGTGGACGATCCCGAGGTCCAGAAGAAGTACGAACGCTCCTGGGGCGTCGACCTGTCGCCGGATCCGGGCCTGAACCTGAACGTGATGATGAAGCAGGTCGGCAAGCAGATCCGCGGACTGTTCGTCATGGGTGAGGACATCGTAATCTCGGAGCCGAACTGCATGGAGCTCGAGAAGGGCCTGAACGGGAATGAGTTCATGGTCCTCCAGGACCTGTTCATGAACGAGACCGCTCGTTTCGCGGACGTGATCTTTCCGGCTGCCGCTTTCGCCGAGAAGGAAGGCGTGTTCACGAACTCGGAACGGCGCGTGCAGCGCATTCGCAAGGCCGTCGAGCCGCCCGGGCAGGCGCGTGCGGACTGGGAGATCCTCGTGGACCTGGCCAACGCGTGTGGGGCCGACTGGAAGTTCGACAATGCCGCGCAGGTCTACGATGAGCTGGCGCGCGACACGACCCAGTTCGCGGGTATCAGCCACGCGCGCATTGACGCGCAGCCGCTCGATGCGGACGGTAAGACCGGCCTGCAGTGGCCCTGTCCGACGTCCGATCATCCCGGGACCGTCTTTTTGCACGAGAACGGCATCCTGCGCGGCAAGGGCCTCTTCACGGGCGTCGAGTATCGGCCCTCCGATGAACTGCCGGACAAGGACTACGGCCTCGTCCTGTCCACGGGCCGGACCCTGTACCACTACAACGCGGCGACCCAGACGCGGCGCGACCCGGGCCTGGATGCGAAGCAGCCGGTGGCCTTTGTCGAGGTGCACCCGCGCGATGCCCGTAAGCGTGGCATCGAGACGGACGACCTGGTCGAAATTCGCACGCGGCGCGGCGCGATCCAGGTGCGCGCGATCATCTCGCGCCAGGTACGCCCCGGCAGCATCTGGACGCCGCTGCACTTCGCCGAGGCGCGCGCCAACATCCTGACCAACGACGCCGGCGACCCGGTCACGGACACTGCGGAATACAAGGTCTGCGCGGCCGAGCTCGTGCGTGTCTCGGCCGCGGCCGAGGGTGATGCCCTGTTCCCCGGTAGCTACTACGGCGTCGACGGGCCCGGGTAGCCCGCTTGGCCTATCTTGCCTGGAGCCGGCCGGCGACGCCCGGGTGATCGAAGGCGATGCGGGTCGCCCTGAACAGTGCCTTGGGCGGCGCGCCGGGCGTACCGTCCGGGGTTGCCGCGCCGCCACCGAACGTGTTGAGGTACTCCCACACGATCTCGCCCGCCGACGTGACCTCGATCAATCGGCCCGGCGCCCCGGAACAGATGAGTGTGTTTCCATTGGGGAGCCGCTGCGCGCCCGAGATGAAGGAGGAGTAGAACTCCCCGGGAGCCGAGTAAGACCAGGCCGGTTGCGCCGGGCCGAAGGCCGCATCCGCGTCGCGCAGGAAGCCGCGTTCAGGATCGAAGGGTAGGGACAGTTCGATGACGGACGAGTAGTCCCCATCCGGCCTGCCACCGCCGTTGTTGAAGATGGATAGACGCAGCTCGCCCGCCGGCCCATCCAGAATCCACTCCGGGTTGTGCTGGTAGAACAGTCGCCGGTCGTCGTCCGAGCCCATTCCATAGTTGCGCGGATTGCCCCAGCGATAGAGCAGGTTCCCGCCGCGCTTCCAGCGACCGCCCTTGCTCCATGCAGCCTGGTCTGTCGTGGTCGAATGGTCGATGACCCAGACCTCGTTCATTTCCGGGGAACTCAGCGCGATCAGGTCGAGGCCGGGGTGGTAGTCGATGCCGTTGGTGTGCAGCCAGTCGGGCTTGATGTCGGTGGCGCCGTCACCTCCGTCGTCGCTGTCTTCGTCCTCGTCGTCGTCGCCCATGTATCCGAGCGCGCGCATCTCCTGCTCCACCTGCTCCAGGCGCTCGCGCTCCGCGTCATTGACCGCCGGCTGATCCCGGTGGTCGGCATTGATGTCGATGCGGCCGGGGTTCTCCGGGACCGATCCATGCCCGGGCAGGCCCTCGTCGAAATCCTGCACAACGTGGTCCCAGGCGTGCCACTCCCAGACGACCTCGCCGCCATCGGACCCGGTCGGCTTGATCTCGAGCACCGCGTCCGGCCAGAGTCCGTCCTCGCCGATCTGCGCCGGATCGCGGCCCCACTCGACCGCGTCATCCGGGAAGCGATGCTCCCAGGTGATCAACAGGACGTTCCCGTCGGGCATTGGCTCGATGTCGTGATGTTGCGTCTGGTAGTCGTTGGCGAGCTCGAAGTCCCACACCAGGTTGCCGTCCCAGTCGAACTCCTGGATACGCCCGCCCATGCCCCCGCCGTTGAACTTGGGATTGTCGGGCTGCGTCGCGCAGCGCAGGACGTGGCCGTTGTCGAGCAGGTACACCGCGCCGGTGGGGGAGAGCTCCGTCTTCCACTCGTGCGCGATCTCACCCTTCATGTCGATCAGGTAGATCGACGTGCTGGCCAGGGGTGAGAACAGGGTGTAGCCATCGAATGCACCCTCCAGGTGTTGCCGCAGCCCGCGCTCCTGCGGCGCGTCCTCCCCATCGGTGGCTGTGGCGTCTTGCGCAGCGTTGATGATCGGCGTCTGGACCAGGAACAGGAATCCGAAGAGGGTCCACGGGATGGCACGCATGGTCATTATTGGGGCGTTGTAGAGGGGCGCGGCGCTTCTGTTGCTAGAGGACCACCAGAATATCATCGGGTCGTGCGCGGATGGCGTGTATCCTCTCTCCGAATCAAGGTCAGCATGACCGCGACCGGCGTGGATTCGCTGGAGTCTTGCGCGGTGTACACATGGCACGTACCAAGGTCGACGTCGAGAACGCAGAGCTGCGGGAGCTTCTTACACGAGAGCAACCCGAACTACCCTTCCGTTTCTTCTACGACGACGCGGGGATGCAGTTATTCGGGCGCATCACCGAGTTGCCGGAGTACTACCAGACGCGTGCCGAGACCGGGATCCTGAAGCAGTGTGGGCCCGAGATCATGCGCGTCACGGGCGCTCGCTCGATCTGCGAGCTTGGCGCCGGAGAGGCGGTGAAGATCCGCCTGCTGATCGGCCCGGGAGTGAAGGGCGGAGACCTTCGCAGTGTTTCTCTCGTCGATGTGAATCGCGAGGCGGTGGATAGCTCCTGTGCCCTGCTCGCCGCTGATTATCCGGACGTGGCGTTCACCGGCCACGTTGCCGATCTGACCAGCGACTTGAGCTGCCTGGGCCAAGAGCAGGGGCAGCTGGTCGCCTACCTGGGAGGCTCATTCGGGAACTTCGGGCCTGGCGCTCGGGAGTTGTTTCTGGGACAGCTGGCTCGGGCCATGGGGAGCGGCAACTTGCTTCTGATGGGCGTCGACATGGTCAAGGATGCGGAGCGCCTCGAAGCGGCATACGACGATGCTCAGGGGGTCACGGCCGCGTTCAACCTCAACGCGCTGCGCCACCTCAACCGCGAGACCGGGAGTGACTTTGTGGTCGAGAACTTCGAGCATGTTGCCCACTATGACGAGGTCAACCAGTGGGTCGAGCTGAGCTTGCGTGCGATCGAGGCCTGCGAGGTGCGGGTTCCCTCTGTCGGAGTTGAGCTGTCGTTTCGCGCCGGCGATCGCATCCGAACCGAGCTCAGCTGCAAGTACACACCCGAAACCCTGGGGGCGTTGGCCGTCGAGGCTGGATTCGAGGTGGTGGACTGGTTCACGGACGACGAGAAGCTGTTCGGGCTGGTCTTGTTGCGGCCGGCGCAGGGATGAGGTCGTCGCGGGAGCCTGCTCGGTGATCGCGCTCGAGGGCGTCACCAAGGTCTTCGCGGATACCGACGGACCGGCGGTGCATGCCTTGCGTGGTGTCGATCTGCGTATCGAGTGCGGAGAGACGGTCTGCCTGATCGGCGCCAGCGGTTGCGGGAAGACGACCATCCTGCGCATGATGAATCGCCTGGCGCAGCCGACCGGAGGCCGCGTCCTGGTCGACGGTGAGGATGTGTCGCGGGTCGATCCGATCCGGCTGCGACGCCGCATGGGCTACGTGATCCAGAGCGGCGGCCTGTTTCCGCATATGACCGTCGAGCAGAACATCGGGCTGCTCTGCAGGCTTGAGGGCTGGGACGCCGGGCGCACCCGGACGCGAGTGCACGGATTGCTCGATCTGGTGCACCTGCCCGCGGCCGACTACGCGGACAGGTTTCCCGCGCAGCTATCGGGCGGCGAATGCCAGCGCGTGGGGGTGGCACGGGCCCTGGCGCTCGACCCGGAGTTCGTTCTGCTGGACGAACCGTTCGGAGCGCTGGATCCGGTCACGCGTGCGAAGTTGCAGGCCGAGTTTCTGGACCTGCGCCGCACCCTGGGGAAGACGATGGTCTTCGTCAGCCATGACCTCGACGAGGCCTTCTTGCTCGCCGACCGGGTGGCCTACATTTCCTCCGGCGAGGTGATCCAGGTCGGCACCCGCGCGCAGTTTGAGAATGAGCCAGCGACTCCCGAGGTCGCGCGCTTCGTCGCGGGGCTGGCGCATGCGTAGCCCTGGCGCTCTCCTGCTGCTTGTCCTCTGCGCCGGGCTATCCAGCGCGGCGCCCCAGACCGAGCAGACCTTCGTCATCGGCAGCAAGAACTTCACCGAGTCGCGCTTGCTCGGCGAATTGATCGTGCTCATGCTCGAGGAGCACACCGATCTGAACGTCGAGCACCGCGCCGGGCTGGGCGGCACGCTCGTCTGTCACGAAGCGCTCCTCACCGGCGAACTCGATCTCTACCCGGACTACACGGGCACCGGTTGGGCCGTGGTCCTCAAGGAGCCCGAACGGGTTACCGACCCCCTGCGCACCTTTCTGCACGTGCAGGCGGAGTATCGCGAGCGCTTCGACGTCGAGTGGCTGCAGCCCTTCGGCTTCGACAATACCTACGCCATCGCGGTCGATCGAGATTTCGCCGCGCGCCTGGGGCTCGAACGCATCTCGGACCTGGTCGAGGTCGAGGAGCCGATTCGCGCCGGTCTGGGTATCGAGTTCGTGAACCGTGAGGATGGCTATCCCGGTCTTTCAAGCTACTACGGCCTGGAGCTGTCCGACGTGCGCGTCATCGAGCATGGCCTGGCCTACGACGCCATCGCATCCGGCGCGGTGGACCTGATCGACGCGTACTCAACCGACGGCAAGCTACTGTCCCACGACCTGAAGGTGCTCGAAGACGACCGCGCTTTCTTTCCGCCCTACCACGCCGCTGCCCTGATTCGCGGCGAGTCCCTGCGCGCGCATCCCGAAGTCGCCGAGGTGCTCGCTCGCCTCGCGTTCCGGATTCCGGACGACGAGATGATCGCCCTGAACCACGCCGTCGACGTGGAGCGTCGCGGCTTCCGCGAGGTCGCGCGCGAGTTCCTCGTGGGCCACGGGCTCCTGGCCGAGACGGATGAGGCGCGCGTCGCGTCTGATGTCACGCGCCTCTCACCCTCCGAGCTGGGCCAGCTGATCGTGGAGCACCTGCGGCTGACCTTCCTGGCGGTTCTGCTCGCCGCGGCGCTGGCCATTCCGCTGGGCATCCACGTCTCCCGGCGCGCCCACCTACGCCGGTTGACCCTGGCCTGCGCCAGCGTGATGCAGACCGTGCCCAGTCTCGCACTCCTGGCCCTGCTCATCGCCGTCCCGGGCCTGGGCCTGACCGAGCGCTCCGCCATCCTCGCACTGTTTCTCTACGCCTTGCTGCCGATCCTGCGAAATACGGTCACCGGGCTGGCCGAGGTCGACCCGTCCCTGATCGACGCCGCGCGCGGTATGGGCCTGACCCCTGCGCAGATCCTGCTGCGCATACAGTTGCCGCTCGCCACCCGCACGATCATGGCCGGCGTGCGGACGGCCACGGTCATCAGCATCGGAGTCGCCACCCTGGCCGCCTTCATCGGCGCCGGCGGCCTCGGTGAGCCGATCCTGACCGGCCTCTACCTCAACGACACGCGGCTGATTCTGTTCGGCGCCATCCCGGCAGCCTTGCTCGCCCTGCTCGTCGACGCGGCGCTGGCCCAGGTCGAGAGCCGGCTTGTCCCGCGCGGCCTTCGATCGACTCGGCTGGACGGGTGACTCCTGAAGGTGACGCGGAGCCACCGCGTTCCATCCAGGCCGCCGTGTCCCGGGAAGAAGTTCTGAAGCAGCGTGCATAGGGCAGGCCGACCTGCGTACCCTCTCCACATGAACCAGCCTGCCGTTCGTCTCGAGGGGGTGACCAAGCAGTTCGGCGATCATGTCGCTGTACGTGATCTCAGCGTCGAGGTGCCCAAGGGCTCGATTTACGGGTTTATCGGACCCAATGGATCGGGCAAGACCACCACGTTGAGGATGATCCTGCACATCTTCCACCCCGATAGCGGGCTGGTTGAGGTGCTCGGCGAACGCTCGACCCGTGCATCGAACGACCATGTCGGCTACCTGCCCGAGGAGCGCGGGCTGTACAAGAAGATGAAGGTCAGTCAGCTACTCGGTTACTACGGGGAGCTGAAGGGCATGCGCCCGCGGGACGCAGCGCGCGCCGCCGGAGAATGGCTCGAGCGGCTGAAAATCGCCGACTGGGGCCCGAAGAAGATCGAGGCGTTGTCGAAGGGCATGGCCCAGAAGGTGCAGTTCATCTCGACGGTGATCGCGCGCCCCAAGCTGCTGATCCTGGACGAGCCATTCAGTGGACTTGATCCGGTCAACCTGGAGGTGCTGCGCGACGCGATCCTGGAATTACGGGACGAGGGCGCGACTATCATCTTCTCGACACACGACATGGCGATGGCTGAGAAGATGTGCGATTCGATCATGATGATCTTCAACGGCGACAAGGTGCTCGACGGTTCATTGGCCCAGATCAGGCAGCAGTACGGCGTCGACACCGTGCGCCTGCGAATGGAGGGCTCGAGCGAGCTCCTGCGCGGTCATCCGGCCGTTGAAAGTGTTAACGATATGGGGTCCTACCAGGAGGTGCGCCTGTCCGGGGATTCCCAGGATCTACTGGCTTCCCTGGTCGCTAAGACGCGCATCCATCAGTTCGAAATTGCGCAGCCGTCGCTGCACGACATATTCGTACGCATCGCCGGACCCGCTGCCGAAGCGCAGGGGGAGGTGCAACATGTCTAAGTTCCTTGTAGTCGTCAGGCAGGAGTATCAAAGGGCGGTCAGGAGCAAGGCCTTCATTGCTGGCCTGTTATTCATGCCCCTGTTGATGTTCGGGATGTTCGCGGCCATCCGGCTGACCGAGGATCTGGCGGAGACCGACGACAAGCCCTTCGTCGTGATCGATCGCACGGGCATGCTCTTTGACGTGATCGAGGCCGCATCGTCGCAACGTAACGACGTCGACATATGGAGTTCCGATGATGAGCGCGAGCAGGAGGATTCACGTTTCCTCCCGGAGCTGGCTAGTTCGGGCCTGGATGCTATCGCTGAGGTCGCTATCGCCACGCGCGTAAGTGATGGGGACCTGGCCGGCTACTTGATTTTGGGTGCCGACTTGATGCTGGAGGGCGGGGACGACCGTCAGTTCTCGTGGTTTACGGACAAGCCTACCTACAGGGATCTCCCGCGCTGGCTGAATGCCACGGTCAATTCGGCCCTTCAGCAACACCGGATCGCGGGGGAAGGGCTCGACCAGAAGCTGATTCAAGAGCTGATGCGTTCCGAGAACCTGCTCAAGATGGGCTTACCGGAGCTCTCCGCCACCGGAGAGTTGATCGAGGCGGAGGAGGTCGACGACATCGCGAACCAGATGATCCCGATGATCCTGGCGATGATGCTCTACATGCTGCTGGCTGTTTCGGCCCCGGCGCTCCTGAACAACATCCTCGAGGAGAAGATCAAGAAGATCTCTGAGGTGCTGCTGTCGTCGGTCTCACCGTTCCAGTTGTTGATGGGCAAGCTGATGGCGACGGTGCTGGTCTCTTCCACACTATCGGCAATCTATCTCGGCGCTGGCCTGGCATTTGCCTACAACGTCGATGGCGTTCCGACCACGGTGCTGACGGCATTGAGACCGGAAGTGATCGTCTGGTTCTTCGTCTTCCTGGTCATGGGGCTGGTGATATTCGGGTCGATGTTCTCAGCGCTGGGGGCCGCCTGCTCCGAGCTACAGGATGCACAGACGATGATGATGCCCGCGATGGGGATGCTCATCCTGCCGGTCCTGTTCCTCGGAATGGTGATCGAGAGCCCGAACGGCCTGCCGGCTCAGATCGCGTCATTCGTTCCACCAGCGACGCCCGTACTCATGATGTTGCGAGTGTGCGTTCCGCCCGGCGTGGAGATATGGGAGCTGCTACTGGCGGTCTTCACGACGAGTGTTTTCGCGCTGGGCTGCGTCTTCGTGGCTTCGAAAATCTTCAGGGTCGGCATCCTGGCCCAGGGGCAGGCGCCGAGCTACCGCAAGCTGATCGGCTGGGTCTTCTCGAAGTGAAGGGCTCGCGCCCTGTCGCGCCCCATGAGGGGGTGGGCGGGGGGCGGTGACGCTGTAACCGCCGTGTACGTGTGGGACGAAACTCCCGCAAGCCCGCGCGGAGGAGCACCGGGGGCGCTATTCTCATGCCCCCGTTCGTGGCCGCAAACGGTTGCGGACCAGGGTCCCCCCAAGGATAACTCCATGTACGCTGCCGCAACGCTTGCCGCCCTCGTTCTGTCCCTGACCTCGACCGGAGACCCGCCCGAGTGGGGCGGCTTCCGCGGCAACAATGGCTGCGGCGTGGCGAGTTCGAAGGGGATTCCTGAAGCGCTGGACCCCGAGGCCAACATCCTCTGGCGGACCGAGGTGCCGGACGGGTATTCGTCACCCATCGTCGCTGGCGAAAACGTGTTCATCACGGGCTCCGAGGGCAGCGAGCTGTCGACGGTCTGTCTCGAGCGATACACCGGAGCGGTGCGCTGGCAGACCACGCTGGAGTTCAACGGCAAGCGCATCGGCCAGAATTCGCCGGCCGCGCCGACTCCGGTGACCGACGGCGAGCGCCTGTACGTGCTCTTCGACGCAGTCGGGCTGCTGGCCTACGACATGCAGGGCGAGGAGTTGTGGCGCGCGGAACTCGGCAAGATCAATATTCCCCATGGCCTGGCGACGTCTCCGTTGCTTCACGGCGACGCGGTCATCGTGCTCGTGGATCAGGACAGGGACGCGTTCCTGGCGGCTTTTGACAAGAACACGGGCAAGGAACTCTGGCGCGCGGAGCGACCCGGTGTGACGCACGGCTATTCCACACCCGCGATCTACACACCCGAGTCTGGCCCGGCGCAGGTTGTCGTATCGGGGTCGTTGCAGATCGCCGCGTATTCCGTCACGGACGGCAAGAAGCTCTGGTGGGTCGACGGTGCTTCGTGGCAGACCAAGTCCGTGCCGGTGTTTGCAGGCGGCACCTGTTACGTGAATGCGTTCATGCTCCCCTCGAGTGAGTTCGGCGTCCAGACCAATGACTCATGGGAGGAGGTGCTGACCAAGCGCGACGCGGACGGGGATGGCATGGTCTCCAAGGACGAGTGGGACGACGAGACCATGCGTATGCTCTGGCCGATCTTCGACCTTAACGACGACGGGTTCCTGGAGCACGAGGACTACGAGTACATTCAGCACAGCGGTTCTTCGTCCGGCGGACTGTTTGCGATCGACATGTCCGGCAAGGGCGATGTGACCGCGAGCCATGTGAAGTGGACCTTCGACGATCGGCGCGGACTGCCGGATTGCCCGTCGCCGCTGCTCCTCGACGGGCAGCTCTACATGATCAAGGAGGGCGGCGTGATGACCGCCTTCGACACCGCCAGCGGCGAGGTCTCCAAGCAGGCGCGCGTGGCGGAGCCCGATCGTTACTTCGCCTCACCCGTCGCCGCCGCGGGGCGCATCGTGACGGCCAGTGTCTCCGGACAGCTGGCCGTGATCGCAACGGGTAGTGCTGGAGGTGACTGGGAGGTCCTCTCGGTGAACAACCTGGACGAGGAAATCTGGTCCACCCCGGCCATCGCAGGCGAGCAGGTCTTCGTGCGCACCGCGAAGGCGCTCTATTGCTTCCAGTCCATGCAGGAAGACTGACCGACGCTACTCGCCGGAAGGCTCCCGTGGCGGAACCGGTTGTACACGCTGCGGGTGCGCTTGCAGTAGATCGACCAGCTTGCCGCGGCGCAGGAAGCGCAGGCGCCAATCCTGGTCGAAGAACAGGACCAGTGCATCGCCTTGCGCGAGCGCGGAGTTGACCGCGAGGCTGCCGCTCGCGCGTCCGATCGGGACCGAGGCTCGCACTCCCCAACCCTTCTGGTGCGTGTGCGCGTACGCCATGGCCGTGCCGTCGGCCGTGGGCCAGACGAAGGCCGGGGCTCCGAGGGCATCGAGGCACTGCTGCAATTCAGCGGTCTCGTCGACCAGTGGCTGGACGTCGACCTCGGAGCGCGGCTCGTTGATGTTGACGCGCTGGTACGTTCCCGCCACACAGCCGCTCAAAACAACCGTCAGCAAGGCGGCAGCGCTCCGCTGAAGCGTGCCTGTCATGCGCCCGGTTGCTCGTGCAGTTTCGACCACGGCAGCTTGTAGCGTGCTCGTTCTGCGGCAAAGGTCGAGCTCGTATGGGTCAGGATCTCGTCTTCGTCGAAGAAGAGCCAGATCCTGTCCTGGCGTGTGTCGGACCCGCGCAGGTTCAGCACGACCAGGAACAGGGTCGTGTCCTTCGTCACCGAGCGGTCGTAGCGATAGGCCGTGCGGTATCCGAGCTGGACGACCTCGGTCGGTGCTCCAAGTAGCTCCACGGCCGCTTGCGCGCTGGTCTCGCCGGGCATGAGCTGCGCCACCCGCGCCGGGTCGATCGGTTCATTGGTGGCTTGCCTGGAGAAGACGCAGCTGACGCTGGTCCAGGCGAGGAGAACTGACAGAAGAAGCGTGGGCCGGAGATTCATGGCTGCCTTGCCTGGGTCGCGTGAGTGACGGGGTGCCGAAGTTCGCAGAGCCTACATCATGAACCGCTCCGAATCTCTTCAGGTGCCATCGCCGGTGAGTTTCTCAAGGCTATCCCGCAAGGTCTGCTCCGTCCTGTCCCCGAAACCCGCGATTCCACGAACCTGTCCGGCGTCGAGCGCGGCCCGCAGTGCCTCGACCGAGCTGACCCCGAGCTTCTCACGCAGCACGCGCACGCGGCCGGGGCCCAGACCCGGGACTCGCAACAGCGCGAGCAGTCCCGCCGACGGCCCCTTGGCCAACTCGTCCATGTACGCAAGACGGCCCGTGCGAACGATCTCCTCGATCTTCTGGGCGATCGCCGGCCCGATGTCCTTCACCTGGGTCAGGTCTTCACCTGCGTCGACCATCTCGGCCAGGCTCGACTTGAGGTAGCGCACGGTGTCGGCCGCGTTCTTGTAGGCGCGGATCCGGAAGGGGCTGGCCTCGTCGAGTCCGAGTAGCTGACCGGTGTCTTCGAGGATCGAGGCGATCTCGGTGTTCTGGATGGGCATGGACCCCAGCATAGCCTTCGATGGGAAAGGAGGATCGGAAGGGTCGGCTGCCGCGGCCCCCCCGATCCTGGCACTCTCCACATATCGAGGACCGTCGGTGTTGGCCGCTGGTTTCAGCGGAAGAGCCGGAAATCGTCAGGACCCGCCCTGCAGCGCGTTTTCGGAGCGCTGGACCGGGATCAGGGCGAGCAGCTGCGTTCCCGTGAACGGCTTGCGGAGGAACGGGGCGGAGGCCTCTGAACCCATGTCGATGCGAGGGGAGTAGCCACTGATCAGCACGGCGCGCACGTCGGGATCGATGCGCCGTATCCGTGTGAGTGTCTCGATGCCATCGATTCCGGGCATCTCGACATCGATGAGTACCGCATCGACCGAGAACTCCCGGCGCTCGAAGAGTTCGAGGGCTTCGATTCCGCTCGACGCGGTCAATACGTGGTGCCCGTTGGCGCGGAGCATGCGCGTGACCGTTGCGAGTACCGAGAGGTCGTCGTCGACCACCAGCACGACTGCCCCGGATGTAGCGTTCGAGGCGGGATCCTCCGGCGATTGGACCCCCGGTGTCGAAACCGGTAGCAGGACGCGCACCGTGGTGCCGTCCTCCGGGTTGGAGCGCAGATGGATGGCGCCCTTTCGACCTTCCACGAGGCCCAGTGCAACCGCGAGTCCCACGCCCCTGGCGCCATTGCGGGTGCTGAAGAAGGGCTCGAATACGCGTTCGCGCAGGCGGCGCGGA
This sequence comes from Planctomycetota bacterium, assembly GCA_047618565.1. Classification (GTDB taxonomy): domain Bacteria; phylum Planctomycetota; class UBA1135; order UBA1135; genus JBLHKW01. Next base: position 14,412 of record JBLHKW010000039.1, on the reverse strand, counting down.
ATGCCGTGCCCCTGGTCCTGTACCTCGACGAACTGATAGCTGGCTGCGCTGCCTGTCGGCCGGAGTACCCAATCGTCGCCCCCTTCAATCGCCGTCGCATCGACGATTCCGGTGCGCACGATGACCGCTTCAGAGGACTCGCCCAGGGCATTTGCGGCGTTCGAGACGAGGCTCGCTACGATCTGGCGCAACTGAAGTGGGTCGGACTGGAGATCGGGTAGGGCCTGATGGAGTTCGAAACGCAGCTCGCAGGATGGGGCCCCGGCGGCCGTGTCGCGCGCGGCTTCGAGCACGAGGTCGTTGAGCACAACTTCTTCGAGCGGGGTCTGGCGTCCGCCGGCGAACGCGACCAGCGAGTCGCTCAGGCCCAGGGCCCGCTTGGCGGAGCGTTCGATGAGCTCGAGATCTCCGTGCAGGGCCGAATCCGCACTGACCACCTGGAAGGCCAGTTCGAGGCCACCGTTGATGCCCACCAGCAGGTTGTTCAGGTCGTGGGCGATGCCGCCAGCCATCAGCCCGAGTCGCGCGCGCCTGCGCGCCTGGCGCGCTTCTCGGTTCGGCCTGGCCAGCGCTTCGCCATGCTGGCAAGCGCCGACGAGTCCTGCGATCTCATAGATCCAGCGGCTCGCCAGAGCGGACCATGGGGTTGGCCGGGCCTGCTCGAGCATCAGGAATCCGATAGGCGTTTGGCCCGAGTGGATCGGCACTGCGAAGGTGCTCGTGGCGCCCTCGTCATCCGACTGTGCCGCGCCCTCCGCCCAGGCGAACAGGGTTGGGGTTGCCAGGGACACGGCGTTCGGGCCGAGCGTCAGAGGGGACTCATGGCGTGCGCTCTTGTTCGCGGTCCCTATCTTCGAGTTCGAGAAACGCAGCTCCCGGTGCGCGCGCTCGCCATCCCGGTCAAGCAGCCAGATGCCGACCTCGGACAGCTCTGCGGCATTGGCCAGCCGGCTGACGAGCTCTCCGGCGAAGATGTCGACGCTGGGTCGGTCGGTGCACAAGCGTCGGCTGATCTCGATGAAGGTGTCGCGCAGGCGCTCTTCGAGTGGGCTCTCCGGATGGGGCTCGGCGACGGGCAGCGGTTCCAGGGTGGGCTCGGTCATGGTGTGACCCGCTTGAGGCTGCAGGCACCGAGATCTGCCGGTCGGCAGACACATACCGCAATCGCGAGGCTGGGGAGAGGATACCGGATTCCAGGCAGCTTGCCGAGCCATGTGCGCGGGAGCTTGCGTCGGACCGCGGCAGGCGGTATCCCTTCGTTATCCGGGCGCCAGCGCGCAGCCTCACCCGTCGGGCAGGGGCGCCACCAGCCGTCGATCGAGAGCACGATGATCCAGGTACGCAGATCACAGAGCCGTGGGCACGCCAACCTGGGTTGGATCGATGCCCATTACACGTTCTCCTTCGCCAGCTATCACGATCCCGACTTCATGGGATTCAGCAAGCTGCGCGTGCTCAACCAGGATCTGGTCCAACCGGGTCAGGGCTTTCCGAAGCACGGTCACAAGGACATGGAGATCATTACCTATGTCCTCGAGGGCGTGCTCGAGCATGAGGACGGCCTCGGGAACGGATCCCAGATCAGGCCGGGCGAGGTGCAGCTCATGTCGGCGGGCACCGGGATCACCCACAGCGAGGCCAACGGCTCCGAGACGAGTTACCTGCACCTGCTCCAGATGTGGGTGCTGCCCGCGGAGCAAGGCACTCCGCCGCGCTACGACCAGCGCAAGTTCTCCGAAGCCGAGCGACAAGACCGGTTGCGCCTGGTGGTTTCGCCCGACGGTGCACAGGACTCATTGGTGATCGGGCAGGACGTTTGCCTGCACGTGGGGACGCTCGCTCCCGAGTCCGTCATCGAGTTCCATCCTCCCGAAGGGCGCACCGGCTGGTTGCACGTGGCGCGCGGCGAGGTCGTGCTCAACGGCCATTTCCTGTCGCAGGGCGATGGAGCTGCAATCCGTAACGAGCCGATGCTCAAGTTCGAGGGGCGCAAGGATGCCGAACTCGTGCTCTTCGACCTACCCTGACCCATGCCGGAGATCCCCATGGATCCGATCGTTCAATTCCTGAACCGCCTACCCTGGTACGCATGGCTAGCAGCCCGTTGAAAAAGTCCCGTAGCGAGACGAAGCCATCTTCGTCGCAGCAAGGAGTGCGAAGTCGAGACGGCGGAGGCGGCCCTGTAGGGCCGCTGAGCACGGCTCGACGAGCACGACGCAGCGGCGGCGGAGAGGGCAAAGTCGAGTAGGGAGTTTTTAGGGCGGGCTGCTAGCCATCGTCGCGATCACCGGGAGTACGGTCGTCCAGCTCATGCGCCTGTCGCACCGTCACGAGGAACGCATGACCTTGATCAAGCAGGGCCGCGATCCGAATGCGCTGCCCGATGACGAGTGACGCTCCCCGGCGTTGACCGCCGAGCCGCCGAGATGCTCAGCGGCTCTTCTTCTCCAGCTTGGCCCAGCTGTCGCGCAGGGCGACGGTGCGATTGAGGACGAGCTTCCCGGGGCGCGAATCGACGCAGTCGACGCAGAAGTACCCCTTGCGCTCCAGCTGGAAGGTCTCCCACGCTCCGGGCTCGGCCAGGCTCGGTTCGATCGGTCGATCCTCCAGGACCACGAGGGATTCTGGATTCAGGTTGAACGTGAGGTCCTCGCCCTCCGGCACGTCCAGCGGAGTGGGGGAGTTGAACAGGTGGTCGTAGATCCGGATCTCGGCCCGTGCCGCATGCTGGGCGGATACCCAGTGGATCGTGCCCTTCACCTTGCGTCCGTCAGCGGAGTCACCACCCTTGGTTTCGGGGTCGTAAGTGCAGCGCACCTCGGTCACTTCACCGCTCTCTGGATCCGTTTCGAACCCGGTGCAGGTGACGTAATAGGCGTAGCGCAGTCGCACTTCCCGACCGGGAGTCATCCTGAAGTACTTGCGCGGCGCTTCCTCGCGGAAGTCCTCGCGTTCGATGTAGAGCACCCGCGAAAACGGCACCTTGCGCGTGCCGAGGCTGGGGTCCTCGGGGCTGTTCACGGCCTCCAGGAACTCCTCCTGGCCCTCCGGGTAGTTCTCGATCACGAGCCGGACCGGGTTCAGCACGCCCATGGCACGTGGCGCGCGCTTGTTGAGGTCGTCGCGCACGGCGTTCTCGAGCTGCACCATGTCGACCGTGCTGTTGAACTTCGCGATGCCGATGCGGTCGCAGAAGTTGCGGATGGACTCGGGCGTGTAGCCACGCCGACGCAGGCCCCGGATGGTGGGCATGCGCGGGTCATCCCAGCCTGATACGTGGCCGCCCTTCACCAGCTGCGTCAGCTTGCGCTTGCTCGTGATGGCGTAGGTCAGGTTCAGGCGTGCAAACTCGATCTGTCGCGGGTGCGGGAGCGAGGGCAGGTGCTCCAGGAACCAGTCGTAGAGCGGCCGGTGATTCTCGAACTCCAGCGTGCAGAGCGAGTGCGTGATGTCCTCGATCGCATCGGACTGCCCGTGCGCCCAGTCGTACATGGGGTAGATGCACCACTCGTCGCCCGTGCGATGGTGAGCCGTGTGGCTGATCCGGTACATGACCGGGTCGCGCATGTTCATGTTCGGTGAGGACACGTCGATCTTCGCGCGCAGTGTGCGCGCGCCGTCGGGGAACTCACCCGCCTTCATGCGTGCGAAGAGATCCAGGTTCTCCTCGACCGAGCGCTCACGGAAGGGGCTGTTCTTGCCGGGCTTCGTGACCGTACCGCGGTACTCGCGCGTCTGTTCCTGCGTCAGGTCGCACACGTAGGCGTCGCCCGAGTGGATCAGCTCAACGGCGAATCCGTGGAGCTTCCCGAAGTAGTCCGACGTGAAGTAGAGGTGCTCGCCCCAGTCGACGCCCAGCCAGCGGACGTCATCCTGGATGGCCTCCACGAACTCCGTTTCCTCCGCGCTCGGGTTCGTATCGTCGAAGCGCAGGTTGATCTGGCCGCCGTACTCGAGAGCGATGCCATGGCTCAGGCAGATCGCCTTGGCGTGGCCGATGTGCAGGTAGCCGTTGGGCTCGGGTGGGAAGCGTGTGACCACGCGCCGTTCACCGCCGGCCGCATCCAGGTCACTGTCGATGGCGACCTGAATGAAGTTGCGATGGGCCTCGGGTGTCGTCGTGTTCTCGGGATCGTTCCCGCTGTTGCTGGCTGCCATGGTGCCCTCGGGCAGGTAGGGGGGTGCTGTCTGGGGTCGCTCGGGGAGTCGACCGCGCGCTCGGCATGGTATCCGGGGCCCTGGCGCGGAGGCTCAGGAAACGTCGTCGATCTGTGGCCCGGAACCGGCTTCCAGGCGAAAGCCGAGGATGCCTCCGCAGGGCAGGTCTCGCCTCGATAGCCAGCGTTCCAGGGCCGGCAGGCGGCCTGCGATCGACGGTGGCAGGACGAGAATCTGATGCGTTTCCGCCACGCGCATGTCGCAGTCCGGGGCCAGGGCTCGGCGTGCATCGCCCAGGAGCCGGCGGCGCGAGTAGAAGCGCGCGGTCGAAAAGATGGCGTGACCGCGCCGTGCGGAGACCCGTCGGCGCACGGCCAGCAGCGAATGCGAGACGAGAGCGAGGACGACGACGTTGCCACGGGCGACGCGCTGCGCTTCGCGCAGCACCGCGAGGGGGTCCGGCACGAAGTCCAGGACCGCGATCAGGACCACCGCGTCGAAGCTGGCCCCGGCGAAGGGCAGCTGAGCGGCGTCCGCCAGGGCCACCGGGAAGCGCGTGCGGGCCCGCTGGAGCATGGCTCCAGCAAGGTCCACGCCACTGACCTCGTAGCCTCGGGCCCCCAGGGCCGCGCCGAAATGGCCGGTGCCACAGCCCACCTCCAGGATCGAGGACCCGCGCGGGAGGCCGCGCAGCAACCTGTCGAGCAGGTCCAGCTCCAGCTCATCCGCCAGGGCCCCGAAGCCGGTTGCGTACCAGTCCTCGTAGGTCGACACGACGGCCTGCTCGTCGAAAGGACGTCTATCGTGGGCGTGGGCTGGCATTCCCGAGAGGGTCACGGGCACCGGCGCGCGGGGCAACCACCATTCTGGCGAAGTACCTCCCGAGCCTGGATTGGCATCTGGCGCGGCCAGCGGGGCCGGGCTTTCGTGCAGAGTTTCGCCCAGAAATCCCCTGGTTTCAGGGCTGAGCTAAAGATCCCCATTCTGGGCAGCCGACGGGCAGGGCTGAGTCAGAGGGTCAGCACCGGCAAACGAGCCCATAGCCGGGAAGCGCCCCCTCGATCGGGACCGCCGTCACCAGAGCGCTGGGGGTGTTGCGCCCCGACTCCAGAAGCCGACCGCATGTCCCAGACCACCGTCAATTCAAAGCCGCAAGCGCTCTCCGTATCTCAGATGCTGCATCTGATGCGGCTCGAGGTGGATCGTGCCCTGCAGCACGACTATCCGATCACGTGCCTGATGCTCGGGCTCGACGGGTTCACGGATGAGGGCGAGCAAGGCCCGGTGCGCCAGATCATGCCGGAGCTCTTCAGGCAGCTGAAGGGGCTCACCATGGCGAACGATGTGCGTGGCCTCGGCTTGACCAAAGAGTCCGTCATCGTCGCGGTCTTCCCGCACAAGGACCCGCAGGTGGTCTACGACCTGGCAGAGGTGCTCGTGGCGCGCGTGCGCGCGCTCGAGGTACCGATCCCCGGCGCGGAGCAGGGCATCACGATCAGCATCGGACTGGGGCACAACATGCACCAGGACCCGACCAGCTTCGAGCTTCTGCTTCAGGAGGCCGAGACCGGCCTGAACCTGGCCCAGACCGCTGGCGGCGACCGCTGCGTGCAATGGAAAGATGTCGAGGACGAACTCGACAGCCTGCGCGAAGAACTCGACACACAGATCCGCGAGATCGAGGCCCAGCAGCAAGCGATCGAGGACGGCGACGTCGCCTTCGAGGAGCGCTGGAGCGCCGAGCTGATGGACTCCGTGCTGGAGGTCTTCACCGCCGAGGAGGAGCAGTCGCCGGGCGTGCTGCGCCTCAAGAAGGGCGTGATCGACCTCGTCGCCGCGGAACTCGGGCGCCTGCAGGAATCTTCGACTGTGCGGCAGTTCGCCGAACAGCGTACGCAGATCGACAAGCTTGAACGTCGCATCAAGAAACTGACCGGGCACCTCAGCAGTACCGAGGAGAAGCTCCGGAAGGTGGCCGCCATGAAGAGCGTCGATGGCGGCGTGGCATCGATCTACGACTCGGTGCAGGGGCTGACGGACGATGACGGCAACGCAGAACAGAAGAGGGGCATGTTGACGACCATCTTCGAGGCCAACCTCGCGCTTCGAGCAGAGAGCGCCTAGCAGACCTTTCTTGTTTCACGGTGACCAGGAACACACCTGGTTCGAACAGAGCACCTTTATTACCCAGGAGTGATTCAAATGACCGATTCCCAGAACGACGCAGACGAGAACTTTGACGACCAGGACCCGAGCCAGGATGCTGGCGGTACGCTGATCGATGAAGCACCGGACAAGGACAAGGGCGTCCTGTATCTCGGGATCGACCTTGGTACGTCGCGGACGTCCATCTCGTCCAGCAATGGCGTGCGCGAGACGGTTGCGTCTTACGTCGGCTATCCCAAGGATGCCGTGGCTCGCAAGCTGCTTGGCAAGAGTGTCCTCTTCGGCGACGAAGCCGTGAAGAACCGCCTTGCTCTCGACTTCTACCGCCCGCTCGAGCACGGCGTGTTGAAGTGTGGCAGCAAGGATGGCGATTATGATGGCCAGCTGCGTGCCGCTCAGGACCTGATCGCCGAGGCGATCCGCCTGGCCAAGCCGCGCAAGGACGAGCTGATCTACGCCGTGATCGGAGCTCCTGCCCAGGTCACCATCAACAACAAGAGCGCCATCCTGGACGCCGCGCGCAGCAGTGTCGACTCGGTCATGCTGTGCTCGGAGCCGTTCTCCGTGGCGTACGGCCTCGACATGCTCGACGACGTGCTCGTCATCGACATCGGTGCCGGTACCACGGACCTCTGCCGTATGCACGGTACGATGCCCGAAGAGTCCGACCAGATCACGATTACCTACGCCGGTGATTGGATCGACAACCGTATCGCCGAGCTGATCACCGAGAGCTATCCCGAGGCGCAGTTCTCGACCCAGATGATCCGCAACGCGAAGGAGAAGTTTGCTTCCGTCGCGGAGCAGGTCGACGAGATCGTCGTCACGTTCCCGGTGAAGGGTAAGCCCACGGAGTTCAACATCACCAAGGAGATGCGCGCCGCCTGTCAGGGCATCGTTCCGGGCATCGTCGAGGGCTTGAGCGAGTTGGTCGGGTCCTTTGACCCGGAATTCCAGGACCGTCTGAAGAACCGCGTGCTGCTCGCCGGCGGCGGTAGCCAGATCCGTGGTCTCGACTACGCGATCGAGCAGGAGATGATCCGCACCCTCGGTGGCGGCAAGGTCATCCGCACCGAGGAGCCGATGTACGGTGGTGCCAGTGGTGCGCTGAAGATCGCGCACGACATGCCCGCCGAATTCTGGGAGCAACTCTCCTAGCCCGGATAATTCATGAAGCGCGAGCCGAATCGACGGCGAAGCCGGCCGGTCGTCGCGTTTGGGCCGCGTCTTCATGAAGTATTCGGGCTAGTACGACACTGATTGCGAGCGGCTCCACGCGGGCCGCGTTCGCTTACGCGCGGGCTTCGGCTCGCGCGGAAATGCGCTCTCCGGTCCAAAGATCGGGGGGCGCGCTTCAATTCTGGGGCCCTGGCGCGCGTGTCGCCCGACGCGTTCAGTCGAAGCGGAAGCGACGGGCTGCGATCCAGCCAACCACCCACGCGGCGGCGAACAGCCCGAGCACGTGGGGGATGGCGCTCGCGGCTCCGGCCTGAAAGTTGATCAGCTTGTGCATCGCGTCCATGGTCCAGCCGGTCGGCAGCAACCGTGCGAGCGACTGCATCCAGGAGGGCGTGATCTCGATCGGCCACCAGCAGCCGCCGAGGGCCGCCAGCACATTCGATGCGAGCACGCCGACTCCTACAGCCTGGCCCTCGGTTCGCACGAGGCACCCGAGCAGCAATCCGAGGGATGCGCACAGGGCGCACCAGCCCAGGAGCACGACGGTCACCATCGCGAGGTCGGGACCCCAATCCATGTCGAACAGAAAGGTCCCGGCGAGCATGGCGAAAGCGATCTGGATCATGCCCAGCGAGACCTTACCGCCCCACTTGCCGAACACGACCGACGAGCGTGATAGCGGCGTGGAGGCGAGCCGACGAAGGAGGCCCTGGTTGCGTTCGATGACGAGTAGCACGGCGCCGGCCGTCAGCATGATGATGAGTGTGAACATGACCATCGTGCCCGGAATGGTCTGCTCGTAGCCGCTCGGGATCTCGACCCGCTCGCCCGCGGATTCGACCCGAATGGCGAGCGTGCGAGGCCGTTCATCGAGTCGCGCGAAGGCCTCCGCGTCGGGTTGCTCGCCGGCCTCGGTGCTCGCCAAGATGTCCGCCAGCACGCTGTAGACGGCCCTTCCGACGCGGAACTTGTGGTAGTCGCCACCGATACCGCCGGACTTCGTGAGCAGCTCCACGGTGGTCGATACCCCGTCCAGGGTCAACGACGTGAAGTTCTCGGGCAGGATCACGCGCCGTGCATTGTCCTCAGGGGCCGCATCCGCATCCGTGTCGCCCTGCCGACGCTCGACTTCGTAGTCGAGTTGCTCCAGGCGTCGGGCGATCTGATCCGCCAGGAAACCCGCCGACTCCGGCTGCTCGAGCACCAGCTTGTCCTTGCGATCGCTCGTGCCTCCAAGGCCACCGGTCACGTTCCCGATGAAGTAGAAGAACACGATCGGCATGACGAACACCCACATGAGCGTCTCGCGCTCACGCAGCATGATCGACAGGTCCTTTCTCGCGATCAGCAGTCCGTCCAGCAATCTCATGGTCTGGTCACCACGGCTTGTAGGCGTAGCGCTGCGATCGTGAAGAGCAGCGCGCTGCCCGCGCCCAGGCTGAGCAGGGCCAGCCAACTCGCGGGGCTAACCTGTTGTTCGAGCAGGATCTGACGCAGGTGGTTCAGAGCCCAGCCATTCGGAGTCATGCCGCCGATGCGCACCATCCACGCGGGCATGGCTTCGAACGGGAAGAAGCTGCCGCCCAGCATGAGCAGCGGAAAGAGCACCGCGCTCGTCAGCACCGAGCCGGCGCGGCGTGAGCTGGCCAGTAGCTGGATCGTCGCCATCGCCGCCCAGAGTGCGACTCCCGTGGCGGTCGCCCAGGCCAGGGCCGGAATGAGGAGTCGCGCCGGGAAGCCGAAGGCGAGCCAGCCTGCGGCGAGTGCGACGCCGTCGATCAGGGCGATGATCGCGGTTGCGGCCAGGCACTTGCCGAGCAGGAACGCCGCGACCGGGTGCGGTGCGCAGGCGGCGCGGCGCAGGGTGCCCTGCTGGCGTTCCTGCCAGAGGTCCTCGCTCAGGCCCTGGGCGACGAAGAAGAGCGCCATGATCAGGACGCCGGGCAGGAAGATCATCCCCATCGGTGTGTCAACCTTGGCGGTTGCCTGACCCTCTTCGCTGGCTGGCTCACTGACTGGCTCGCGCACCTCCAGTTCGATGACCGGCGGAAACAGGTACTTCTCGAAGCGTCGCATGGCCTGGTTGATCGAGATGCTCATGCTCGCCACGCTCGCGTCGCGCAGGGTGGTCTCGCCCTCTTCTGGCCCGATTGCGATCGCGCGGATCTCGTCGCCGAGGACACGATGCAGGTAGAAGGCGCCGTCGGAGATGATGCTCAGGAACTGCTCTGCCAGGCCCGGCAAGATGCGCTGGGCGGGGTTCTTGACCAGCAAGAGCTCGGTCGGCTCCTCTGCCAGCACGGCCTCGCCAAAGCCCGCGGGAATGACGAGCAGCGCGCTCGCGTCGCCCTGGTGGATCCGGTCCTGGCCCGCCTCACGTTCCACGACCTCCGTGCGAAACAAGCCGTCGCTGCCCCCGCCCATCTGAAAGGCCTGCAGCAGCATCCCCGAAACGAAACTGTCGTCGTCGTCCACGACCAGCACGTGTGCCTGGGGCGGCTTGCCATCGCTGCCGCTGCTGACGAGGGTCATCAGTGTCCCGATCACGAGCGGGATGCCGATCCACAGTCCGAGCGCGATCGGGTCCTTCCAGCGGCGCAGGAGGTCCTTGCGCGCGGTGCTCAGAATGTATCCCAACTTACTCTCGCAGCTCCTTGCCGGTCAGCTTGATGAACAGGCTCTCCAGGTTGGGCTGGGTCATGGTCGTCTCTCGTACCCGTGCGCCGGCACGCTCAAGGGCGGCGAAGACCTCCGGTAGCTTCCTGGAGGCCTCGACCATGGACAGTCGCAGGCTGTCCGTCTCCGCCTGGACCACGTCGAGCTTGTCCACAGCGCTCAGGGCTTCACGGACGCGTTCGGGATCGAAGCTCCCGGTCAGGCGCAGGACATCCGACTCTCCGAGGATGCCCCGCAGTTCGGGCAGCGTTCCGGTCGCGATCACTTGCCCGTGGTCCATGATCGCCAGCACGTCGCACAGGGTCTCCGCCTCTTCCATATAATGCGTCGTGTACAGCACGCACGTTCCGGCGTCGACCTCGGCCCGAACGAGTTCGAGCAGGTTGACCCGTGACTGCGGGTCGACGCCCACCGTGGGCTCGTCGAGCAGCAGTACCTTGGGGCGGTGGACGATGCCGCAGCCGAAGTTCAGGCGCCGTTGCATGCCGCCGCTGAACTTCTTTACCGGCTCCTTGTCACGGTCGGCGAGGCCGATCGTGCTCAGCACTTCCTGGACGCGGGACTTCAGCGCTCCCCCGCGCAGTCCATACGCTGAACCCCAGTACTCGAGGTTCTCCCGGGCCGAGAGGTCGTCGTACAGGGCCAGCTCCTGGGGCACGATGCCGAGGCTCTCGCGCGCGGCGCGACCATCGCGCACGACGTCGTGGCCGAGCACCGAGATGCGACCGCCGCTCGGCTTCAGGAGGCCTGAGATACAGCCGATCGTGGTCGACTTCCCGGCGCCGTTCGGCCCGAGCAAGCCGAAGATGGCTCCGGCCTGGGCCTGGAAGCTGACCTCCTCGACTGCGGTCAGGTCACCGTAGCGCTTCGATAGCTGCTCGACTTCAATCACGGTTGGCTCTTCCATTAGATTCCCGGGTTGGTGCCGCGTGGGGGCCGCATCCTCCGCGCCATCTGGAGAAAGAATGCCCGCTGGATCGCCCACGGTCCGTATCGGGGATCTCCCTGCTCCGGCCTCCGGTAACTTACTCCGGGGACATGGGTTGAGCGACTTGCACGAACGGTAAACCGCGGATTCGTGGACCCCCCCCCCGTGGGTTCTGAGCGTTCACTGATACAAGATTCACCAGTCTGGTTTTGAGCAGCCTTTTTGTGGGATTGCGTGGCAGCCTGGGATTCTGGCCATGACCTCCGGTAGCGAGGCCGGGCCACCGCAGTGACCGGCTCGCAGCGATCGAGACCGGGTAGCCGTATTGGGGGCAGTATGAAGACCGACGAGAGGCATTTTTCAGTCAGCGCCGACACGATCTGGTTCGACGGAAACGTTGGCGAACAGTGGCTCGTGATCGACCTGCGCAGTGGCGACGAGTTCCGACGCGGCCACATCCCGGGGGCGTTGCATATCCCGGAGGCCGAGCTTGCTGCCCATGATGTGCGCATCAAGCTCGCTGCCGGCGGCCGGCCGATCGCATGTGTCTGCAGCCCCGGTCAGGACTTCGAGGGACGCGGGGGACAGATGGCCTACCTGGGCGCGGGCGTGGTGCGCAGGCTCGAGGGCGGCGTGGCGGCCTGGTTCGATCTCGGCTTTCCGCTGGTACCGACTCCGTTCGCGAGCGCACCGAGCTGGCTTCGCGGCTCCTGGGGTCACCTGGGCAAGCTGCTCATGCTGGGGGGCGCGCTCATGGGTGCTCTCGTCTGGCCCGGCTTCCTGCTAATGTCGGGCGTGGGATGGGCCCTGCACACCGGGCGGTCAGTGGCCGTCGGGAGCCCCTTGCGGGCTACGACCGCCAGATCCTGATCACGGTCCGGCCGTCGAATTCGACATTTACGGCGCCGTCCAGCGCTCGCTCAACGGGGCCCAGGCCTGGGAGCCCGGTCCGAACGGAGGACGACTCGTGGTAGCGCCACTTCCAGACCTCGGGCTGGCGCTCCGACCCGCCCCGGGTGGACGGAGGCCCGAAGAGCGTCAGCACGAACTCCTTGGACTCGCCCGGGGTCAGGCGACGCAGGAGTGTGTCGTCGATGCTCTTGCCCGAGAACGTGAGCCGGGACCCGGTGCTGGCCACGCAGCCCGTGGTCAGGGAGGCGAGCGGCGCCAGGGCGAGCAATGTCAGTAGCAAGGAGCTGGGTCGTCTGGTCAGGGGGGTCATCTGCGGCTGTCCATTCATCAGTACGGGCGTGCCTTCGGCCGTGTGACGGGATCGTGCGCACTTCGTGCCATGCGGCGGAAATGCCCGAATCAGGGGGGGTATTCAGCCTTTTGGCCTCGCCGGTTAGCCCGGCCGGCCGCGCATAGCGGCATGGGAATAGGTCTGCCGTCAAAGGGCTTCAAGAGCCCGAGCCACACTTTCATTCGGCCGAAAACCTGGCGCGCGCCGGGGACCCCGCCGGTGCCCCGAGAGGCCCCGTGGCGCCGGGTTGCCCAACAACCTCGTAAAGGCATCGTAAACCCAGGAGCCTTCAGAGCCTGTTCGGCGCCTGCCTCACGCTCCTAAAGGCCGTCCCATGCGTGGGTTGTGACTGGGCATGGCCTCGGCGTTTTGCCCCCGAGTACGGCGTTTCCTCTAGGTTGTCGCGATTGACAGAAATCGGGATTCGGGGCATGGTGGAGTCGCATTTGACTTACCGCACTTTCCTGCCTCCTGTTGGGAGAACACCACAATGATTAGTAATTGGTCGAGGGGAGCCGTACTGGCGACGGCAGCGTTTGCCCTCTGTACGACATCCGCCTTCTCGGAACCGCAAGTTGGCGTTTCCGGAAACAACACCAGCGCTCAAAGCGGGCGCGGCCGGGGTCTTTTTGACCACGGCAAGAAAGCCGACTACGACGCACGGACTGACCTCACGGTCAAGTTCGTCGGTCCCGATGGCGCTGCCATCGTCGACCTCAACGTCGTTGCTGTCCGGAACAACGGTTCTCGGGTCACTCCCTCGTTCGATAGCGGTCTCTACGTTTTCGACAACGTGGGTACCAAGCTGAGCCTTAGCTTCGCCCAGAAAGGCGTCGATTCCATCGGGATGATCATGCCCGCCTCCGGCAAGGCTTTTGCGACCATCTACATGGACGTTTCGGCGAACATCTCGAAGGTCCTCAGCCTCAAGGGTCTCGGCGACATGGGCACGAAGGTCGCTCCCGGCCCCGTGACCAACGACCTCTGCGCGGACTCCGCGAGCATCACCGATGGTGCCACGGTTTTCTCGACGGTCGGCGCGTCCACGGACGGAGCAGCCAACGGTGCCTGTGAGTTCGATGGTCAGACCTACCACGACATCTGGTTTAACTACACCGCGACCTGCACCGGCGTTCTGACCGTCAGCACCTGTAGCACCGCCGATTACGACACCGACGTCGTGATCTACGATGGTACGGACTGTGGCGCGTTGGTCCTGCTCGGCTGCGATGACGACACGGCTGGCTGTGATGGTTTCACCAACACGCAAGACGTTCCCGTCACACTGGGTAACGGCTACCTGATCCGCGTCGGAGGTTTCTCCGACGGCGACCAGGGCACCGGCACGCTTGAGCTCACCTGCGTGGGCGACGGGCCGCCGATGGGCGACAACAACACATGCGCGGGATCGACCGAGATCTTTGACGGCGCGACTGCGTATGACACCACCGGCGCGACCACCGACGGTCCCGCTGATGCGGCTTGTGAGTTCGACGGTCAGACGTACCACGACATCTGGTTCAACTACACCGCGACCTGCACCGGCACGCTGACTGTCAGCACCTGTGGTACCGCCGCTTACGACACCGACGTCGTGATCTACGACGGTGCGGACTGTGGCTCGTTGGTCCTCCTGGGCTGCGACGACGACACGGCCGGCTGTGATGGGTTCACCAACACGCAGGACGTCCCCGTCGTTCAAGGCAACGGCTACATCATCCGCGTTGGCGGTTGGTCGGACGGCGACTTCGGCGCTGGTACCATCACGCTCACCTGCGAGGGTGACGGTGGCCCCGGTGGCGACAACAACTTCTGTGCTGACGCTGAGCCGATCGCGAGTGGCTGTCACCCGTTCGATACCACCGGTGCTACCACCGACGGTCCGGGCGATGCCAGCTGTGAGTTCGACGGCCAGACCTACCACGACATCTGGTACGTCTACACCGCCGATTGCACGGGCGAGCTGACCGTCAGCACCTGTGGCATGGCCGCCTACGACACCGACCTGGTTGTCTACGACGGCACCGATTGCAACAGCCTCGTGCTGCTTGGCTGTGTCGAT
>JBLHKW010000038.1:0-35915 GCA_047618565.1 Planctomycetota bacterium | reverse complement strand
GCGCTCGCCATCAGGCACTCGCGTCGATCAGACTGCCTTCGGACTGGATCGGGTCGCCGTTCTCGTCACTGAGCAGCGCGGAAAGCACGTCCCGCACGATCCCGCGCTGTAGACCTATCAACGACGCGATGCGGCGGTTGTAATCGGTTACCTGCTTCACGATGTCGCGCAGCTCTGCGCGCATGCGCCAGAGCTGATCGGCGCTCGCGTCGCGTGCGCCCATGGCATCGGGTCCGCCACCGAGGCGCTCCGCCGCGCTGCCAAGGGTCATGGTGCTCGCCGGAACACCCAGATCCTTTGCCACGCGCATCAGGATCTTCTCAAGCCGCTTGCGGCGATCGGTCTGCGAAGTCAGCGCCTCGGAGACCCGTGCCGTAGTGCTTTCCACCTCCGCGGGGGTGCCGCCGGAGATGCTCGCCTCCTGCTCTGCAAGTACCACGAGAATCCGCTGCTGCTCGCTGATCTCCGTACGCACCCACGCCAGCAGGTGATTGGTTCCGCTGCGCTGTACCTGGCTCACGAGTCTGTCCCCGCAGATAGCCTGCCCGCCAGGAGAGCGGCCTCGGCAGCGGCCTGTTCCGCCTGAACCTTGCGCTCCAGGGCAACCTTGATCTCGCCCGCAAGTCCGAGCGAACCGCTATCCGCCAGGGATTGCCCGAGATGTTCGTCGAGCCAACCCTCGAAGGTGTCCGCGCCGATGCCCTTGCCGAAGAAGCCGTCGGGCAAGGCACGCCGGAGTTCCTTGACGAGCACCGTTGCGAACAGTGCCTCCATCTTCTCGGCCGCCTCCTGGGGAGTCGCACCAGCGAGCTGGCGCTCGAGGGTGGCCCGGGATTTGCCGACCTGTGCCGATGCCGCTGAGGGCATCAAGGGAAGTCCTTCGAGCATCCTACATCCTCCGGATTTCTGCGACGAGAAGGCCGCCGTCTGACATCGCGGTCAGGATGCTGATCAGGTCGCGCGGCGTCGCGCCGAGCACATTCAACACATCGACCACTTCCTGAAGCGTGACCGCTCCGGGCAAGAGCACCAAACCGTTGTTCTCTTCGGTAACCTCGAGCGCCGTGCGATCCAGCAAACTGGTCGATCCAGCGCTGAACTGTCCCGGCTGGCTGGCCTGCGGAGTCTCGGCGATCGTGACCACCAGGCTGCCGTGGGCGATGGCCCCGGGGCGTAGACGCACGTCGCCGCCGATGACGATCACGCCCGTGCGCTCATTGATGACCACCCGAGCGGTGTCGTCGGATCGGATTTCCTGGTGCAGCAACGAGGCGACGAAAGCCACGTGCTCTCCTTCCGGAAGATCACCGGGCACCGTCACGCGGATGGTCTTGCCGTCGGGCATGGTGAGCGCGGCGCCGGGATAAAGGCTGTTGACGGCGTCGGTCACCCCGACAACGTTTCCAAACGATCCCTGGCCGACCTTCAGATCGAGATAGACGAAGCCGTGCTCGCTGACGATGTGCGTCGGGATCTCACGCTCGATCTTCCCGCCCATCGGCATCATGCCCACGGTCACGTGGTTCTTGACCGAGTTGGCACCCTGTCCCTCGACAGCAAACCCACCGACCGTAACCGGGCCGGCAGCCGTCGCGTAGACGACGCCTCCGGTCATGTCCATGAGCTCGGTCATCATCAGGTTGCCGCCCAGGAGGCTCTTGGCATCGCCGATGGTGGATACGCGCACATCCACGCGCCGGCCGGGCTTCAGACCAGCGGGTAGCGCAGCCTCGACCCGCACGACCGCGATGTTCTTCGATGTTAGAGCCTGCGGGTCAACGTTGATGTTCTGAGTCAGGAGCACGTTGCGCAGCAGCTGGCGCACGAGCTCGCCGGAGTCACCCGTGCCGGCGAGACCGTCTACCAGGCCGAAGCCCATGACGAAGTTCTCTTCCTGTCCGCGCACGGCGACCAGGCCCGAGACCGGTACCACGCTTCCACTGAAGCGGTCCCGATCCGTGACGCCCAAGGACGCTTCATGCCGACCCATCCGGCGATAACGGCTGGTCGAGCGGCCACGCGGCTGCGTCGGCGCCTGAGCTCCGGAGCTGTCGAGCAAGAAAATCGGGTTGGTGCCATCGGGAGTGACGCCCGGCGTAACGTCGCCCGCGGGTGCCCGGATAGGGACCGCGCTCGCTGGCACAGGCCTGGCCGGTATCGCGTTGCCACCGGTCTGCAGGGCGGCCATCAAGATAGGGATGAGAATCATGTTCGAGGGTCCGATCAGAAGGGCCAGAGCCAATCGAGTGCGTCATGCAGCCAGCCTGACAGTCCGACGCGGTTCGTCGTGTTGGTCAGCGGACCGGCGCCGGAGTAGGAGACGCGTGCTTCGGCCACCAGTTCGGACTGGATGGTATTGTCGGCAAGGATGTCGTAGCGACGCACCAGGCCGCTGAACTCGATCACCTTGAGCTCCTGGTCGATGCGGATCTCGCGTCGACCTTGAATCACAAGGTTGCCGTTCGGGAGGGTGTCGATCACGAGTGCAGACAGGCGCGCCGTGAAGGCGCCCTTCTTCTCGTAGTTGGCCGTCCCCTGAAAGCTGTCATCCTTGCTCGACTCGTAAGCCGGGAGGGTCGTGAAAGCGTCCGGAGCGAGATCGAAGTTCAGCAGTTGGTACGCCAGAGCGCTCTTCTTCGAGAGCGCTGAGCGCTCCTCGTTCTTGAGGTCCTGGGTCTCGGAGATGATGACCGTGATCAGGTCACCCATGCGGCGGGCTGTCTTGTTGCCGACCAGGCCGACCGGTCCGTGATCGGAGTTGTAGATCGATCCCGCGCGCTTCTGCGCGAGTCCGGGCTGGGACATGGCGAGGGTCGCCAGCAGGACCAGAAGGGCCTGGCTCGCGCGCATGGTGAGGCTCGTCATCAGCTGCCCATCCTTATCTCGACGCGACCCTTGGAGCTGGCGATGGCCGTCAGCTCCTGGCGCGAACTGCTCATGACGATCCGCACGCGGTCACCTATGCGCCCATCCTCCTGGGCGATCGCCGCCGCGCGCGCGGTGATCGCTCCGTTGTGAACCTCGAGGTGCACCATGTCGCCGCGCCGGATGACCAGCGCGCGCTCGATATCGTTCAGTCGCACGACCTCGCCCGCTCGCATGTCGCGTTTAGCGACCGCGCCGCGCAAGGCACGCCGATCCATGGGAGCCTCGTTCTGCTGGTGCTGCACCTTGGTACGGCGCTGCTCCAGGTCCTGCGGGCCGAGCTCAGCTCCGCGCACGATGTCGCGCACCAGCACCTCGCGTTGCTCCCACACACTCACATTCCATGATGTCCAGACGGTGCGGACGCTCGCGCCGTCCACGATGACATCGACAGGCACGCTCCAGGACCCCGCATGGGGCGTGGTGTCGCGCAGGTGCACCTGCAGCTTGGCGGGCATCTTGCCCTGGGGAACTTGCAGATCGAGCAGCTGCCCGACCAGATCTAGCTCGGCATCCTGATCGCCGAAGATCTGCGCCAGTTCGGCCTTTGCCAGTGCCTGTATTGCGGCCGCTTCGATGTGCTGCACCCGTGAGAAGACGCGGCAGGCGCTGGCGCCCTGGAACTCGATCTCGAGGCCCGGGAAGCTCGCACGCGCCTCGCGTGCCATGGCCTGCGCCTCGATCACGCGGCTGTACCCGGGCGCCGGGGCGTACCCGAGTGACAGGCTGCGAAAGCGTTCCGCAACCAGCGGGTCGCCGCTTTCGACCTGAGCGATGTCGCCCAGCACGAATTCGACGCCCGTGACGTGCGCCTCGGCGGGCAGCTTGATCGTGACGTTGCCAGCAAGCGCCAGAAGGAGAGTCGTAATCATCGCTGTCTACCGGATCAGTTGGTTGGTTTGCTGCAACATCTCGTCGCTGGCCTTGATCGCGCGGCTGTTCACCTCGTAGTTGCGCTGCGCCACGATCAGGGAGACGAGTTCGTCGACGGTCTGAACGTTCGAACGCTCGGTGTAGCCCTGCAGGATCTGGCCGGCGCCAGCCTGGCCCGGAGTCTGCGCCTGGGGAGCTCCTGTACTTCCACTCTCGGAGTACATCGTGCGGCCCTGGGCCTTCAGGCCGGTCGGGTTCGCGAAGCGATAGAGCTGAATCTGGCCCAGTTGCTGGGGCAGTTGATCTTCCCGGTTCATCGTTGCGATGGTCCCGTCCTCGCCTACCACGATGGAGATGGCGTCGACCGGAATGCTGGGCGCGCCCTCGAGGGGATATCCCTCGGTCGAGACGATCACGCCGTTCGCGTCGAGCCTGAAGCTTCCATTGCGCGTGTAGCGGAAATCACCGGTCGGCATGCGCAGGCGAAAGAAGCCCTCGCCCTGGATCGCCATGTCGAGCTTGCCATCGGTCTGCAACAGCTCGCCCTGCTTGAAGTCCTTGGTGGCAGATGACACCTCAGCACCACTACCAATCTGCAGACCCGTGGGCTGCACCTGGGTCGACGACGTCGGTCCACCAGGCTCACGTATCGTCTGGTACAACAGCGAACGGAACGACAGGCGACTCTTCTTGAAGCCTTCCGTGTTCACGTTCGCGATGTTGTTGGCGATCGTATCGAGTTGGAGCTGCTGGGCTTTCATGCCGGAAGCAGCCGTCATCAGGGCTCGGAGCATTAGTGGGGGATCCTGAGGGGACTAGCGGTTGTTGATGAGCTGGCGATAGGACTCGTCGAGCATCTGCATCAGCTTGGTGGCGGACTCGAAGCTGCGCTGGGTCGAGATCAGAGCGACAAGCTCGGTGATGCTCGACACGTTCGATCGTTCCTGCGTGAACTGGTGCACCTCGGCGTCGGACGCGCCTCGGTCGAGCTGGGGCGGAGCGTGGTAGTTGCCGTCGGAGCCAGGCTGCAACTGCTCCGGGTTGACGAAGTTGACGATCTTGATCTGGCCCAGCGTCTCTGATCCCTGATGTACGGTGCCAGAGGCATCGATCGTCACGGGCAAGCCAACCGGGTCGATCGCGCCGCGCGCGCCACGCCATGCGACCGGACGTCCCTCGTCTGTGACAAGGCCGCCCGCTTCGTCGGTCAGGAATGTCCCACGCCGCGTGTAGACCTCTCCTTCGTCCCCCTCGATGGCGAAGAAACCATCGCCCAAGAGCGCCAGATCGAGTGGGTTTCCTGTGCGCTCGAGCGGACCCTGACTGAAATCGGTGCGCTGAGCGGTGGCCACCTGTTGGGGCCCGCCCTTGGCGTTGCCCAGGGCAACGGAGAAGGAGCGCAAGCTGCGCCGCTTGAAGGCCGGCGTATCGATGTTCGCCAGATTGGAAGCGATCACCTCCATTCGCCTCTCGTTGGCACGGACCGACGAGACCCCGCTGTAAAGACCCAGGTTCATGCCGGTGACCAAGCAAAGTGGGTGCCAAGCATGAGACGGCCACTGGGAGCCTGGAAACCAACATCCCTCCCGATGGCCTGGGCCTTCGGTTCCCCCCCCCGGAAACTCTTTCCGGAAACCGATGCGCCCCAAACGTCGGGCGGCCGCCCCGGCCCCATCCGTGCGCACGTGTGCACAGATGAAACCAGGACGGCCGCCCCATGGCTCAGGCGAGCCCGATCTAGATCAGGTTCACGACCTCGGCCAGCACCTCGTCCTGGGTGCTGATCACCCTGGCGTTGGCCTGGAATCCGCGCTGAGCCTCGATCATGCGCACGAACTGCTCGGCCGTGTCGACGTTCGAAAGCTCGAGATTGCCGCCGATGATCGACCCGGAGACCTGGTCGCTCGCATCGCCAAGTCGCGCGACACCGCTGTTTCCGGTCTCGGTCCAGAGGTTCGCGCCGGCATCAAGCAAACCATCCGGGTTGTTGAAGGTGGCGATACCGATGGCGCCGAGGTTGATGATCTGGCCGTTGGTAAACGTGCCTTCGATCACCCCGGTCTGACTCACGGTGACGTCAGCCAGGGCGCCATCCGCATAGCCGTCCTGCTCCGAGACGAAGACCGTGGCCTGACCACCGAACTGGGTCAAGCCCTCGAAGTCGCCGTCCGATCCAAAGTCAATCTCGACCGTCTGGGGCGCCAGCATGCCGTTCAGCTGGATGGAGACATTGCCCTCGGCAAGGCCCAGGCCCGCGGGAGAACCGTCAGCATTGAACTGGATTCCGGCCAGCGGTGGGGTGAGTACAGTGCCCTCGCTACTCGGCACAGAGGCTGTCATGGTCCAGCTCATATCCTCCTGCCGCTCAAATGTCATGGTCAGCGTGTGGGAGACCCCCGTGGAGTCAAAGACCTCGCCGGACGTGACAACCTGATCGGGACCCGTGCCCTCCGTCGTCACGATCGGGCTGTATGCGGCCCAGGTCGATGCACCCGTGTTTGCGGGACCATCCGTCAGCCCGAGCAAGAGGTTCGTCTCGCCCGCGCTCTGAGCTTCGATCTGAATCTGGCCGGTCGAGGTCAGGCTGACCGCCGCGTCGGTGTACAGGTTGTCGAGGAAGGTCACCATGTCACCGACCGTCGTGCCGTCAGTGCCGTACGTGAACACGGTGTTGATCGGCGTGTCGTCCGTATCCACCCCGGTGACCTCGATCACGTCGCCGGGCGTGTAGGCCGTCAGATTGCCGGAGAGCGCATTGAGGGGGGTCGTGAGGGACACGTTGGTCTCGGTGCCGGACGTCAGGCCCGCGAATCCCACCAGGCTCTTGAGGTCATTCGGACTGCCCGAGATGGTCGTCACCGATGCTGAGGGACCGGTACGGTCCGTGGTGACCTGCACCGCGCCACCGACGGCCACCGCGGAGATGCCTGCGACGGCATCCAGGGCGGTCACCACGTCCGCTACCGGAATGGATCCATCGGCATCCGCGTCCGTCACGGTCACCGTCATTGAGTTCGTGCCGTTGACCAGAACTTCCATCTCAAACGTCGCGCCCACCGGCACGGCGAACGGCCCTGTACTCGACGAGGTCGTCACACCCGGCATGCCATCCATCAGCGCTGTCGACCCCGTTGCGACCTCTGCCAGGGGCCCACCGACCACAGCCGGGAGGTTTCCGGCGACCGATATATTGGCAGACGCCTGGGGCGGAATGAGAGCGTTCACATCGAGTTCCACGCTCTGCCCCTGAGGGTCCAGAACCGTCAGCCCCGTGCGCTGGTCGACCAGCTGACCATCGGCATCCACACCGAACGTGCCCACGCGTGTGTACATGCGTTGGTCTCCATCAGAGAGGGTGAAGAAGCCGCGGCCTTCGAGAGCCAGGTCCAGCGATCGTCCGGTCGAGGTAAGCGCGCCCTGCTCGAGACTGTGCGAGATCGAAGCAGAGACCACACCCAGACCGATCTGAACGGGGTTGCGTCCGCCGACACCGCCATTGGGTGACGACGCACCACGCAGCGTGGTGGCGAGTGCGGAGGCAAACAGCGCCCGCGATGACTTGAAACCAGGCGTGTTCGTGTTCGCCAGGTTGTTACCGATGACATCGATCATCTGCTGATGAACGCTCATGCCACTGAGTGCCGAAGATAGGGCGCTGGTCATAATCTGTGTACCTATTGTCTCTGTCTAAAACGGTGCTGAAATTGTGTTCACTAACCCTGGGTATCTTCCGAGTCGTCCCCGTCCGTGGTCGTTTCCGGCTGTTCAATCGCGTCGTCGAGTTCACCCGTGACTTCCACAACGTTCGTGAGCGGGACGTCCTTGCCATCGATGCGCAACACGGCGAGCCCATCCTCGAGCTTGACCGAGTCCACGGCGCCGAGCATCAACTCGCCACTGTCCGGGTCCTCGAAGCGCACGCCCTTGCCGATCAGCACGCTACTGTCGGTGAGCTGTGCCATGACCGCGTTCCCTTGCTCCAGGAGCGCGAGCCCGATGAGGTTGTCGTTCACCTCTTGCATCTGCTCGAGGGACGAGAACTGTGCCAGCTGCGCCACGAACGCTTCGTTGTTCGCCGGCGCGAGCGGGTCCTGGTTCTTGAGCTGCTCGACGAGCAGGGACATGAACGCGTCCTTGCCGAGCGCCTTCTTCTCACCGTCCTGCTTCGCTCCGAAGACGGGGTCATTGGCGTTGATTCCTTCGATCATCATTTTCTCCGTTGTCGTTCAGGCGTAGGTGTCCACGCCAAGTTCCCCGATGCGAGTCGCGAGGGCGGACTCCAGCGGCTGGTCGATCTCCATGGCAGGCGCGGCGTCGTTTGAGCTGCCACGTTGCCCGTTCTGTGTATCGCCGGGTTCGGCCTCCGCGTCGGCCTCGGTACCCAGACCAAGGTCCAGGTCGGCGACATCGACGCCGGACTGCTGGAACATCGAGCGCAGCTCCGGAAGGTGGCGCTCGAGTATGGACAGGGTCTCGGGTCGGTCGGCGCGGATGATCGCTGTCACCTCACCCTCCTTGACCTCCAGCTGAATCCTGATGTGTCCCAGCGAGGCCGGCCGTAACTCAAGCGTTGCCTGGCGCATGTCCGGCCGCAACTGGAGACGCACCTGGCTGAGGACGCGCTCGGCGCGCTCGATGGCCTCGGGGCTCGGGCGGCCTTCCGTGAGCGCGGGGCCCGTGGGCCCGTCCGCTCGGTTCGGCTCGGCGGCGCGCTCGGCGCTGGTCGAGGTGTTCAGTGAGTGTTCGGCGCGAATCTCCGGGGCTGAGCCCTCGCGAGCGATGGGGGCCGTAGGTGCCTGCTCGTCAGCGCTGACGCTGGCATTGTTGGCGGCCTCGCTGCCCGGCTCCGAGAGACCGCCGGTATCTGTCGTCTGCGACAGTGGCTGGGCCGGATCCACGGGCTCGGATTGCGAAACCGGTTTGGTGGCAGGGGCCGGGTTGGGAACCGGAGCGGCGGCGGCCGCGACGACCTGCTCGGGCCCGCCGGGCTTGCCTTCGACGAGCCCGGAATCGGTCATGGGCTCATGGGTCGGGATGATTGGCCCCTCGCTGTCGTTTAGCAGGTAGTTGGAGGCCCTCGTCACTGAGTCAGGGCTACTGGCGACGTCGGGTATGTTTGAGACCTCTTCGCTACCCACTTGCTGCTCAATTCCCAACCCATCCATTCCGGTCGACGTGCTGCCTTGCGCACCATGCCCTGCGTCACTACCCATTCCATCGGATGTCATGGGGTATTTACCATCACCAAGGGGTTCGGTGTGCGGTTCTCCGAGTACGGTGCCCTCGCTGGCCTGCATGGGCTTGGCGTCGGTGGCGATGTCCATTTGAGGGCTATCTACGACCACTTCGACTCCTACCTGCGGGTCCATCGGCAGGTGATCCGAGGATCCACCTACCCCCATGGGACGGGCAGGATGTGCTGTTTGGAAGGCTGAGAGCGCCAAGGGCTCGGCATTCCGTCCGGCATCCATGGGTACGGCGTCCGGATCGGCCTCACCATGCGGCTGTGGTGCGTTTACATCCACTATCGAGGTCAATTGTTCTAACGTCGGCGCCAGTTGCCCTTCGGACATGGACATGTCCTCGGGTGCTTTATCAGCGCTGGCCTCCTGAAGAGTGGTCATCTCCGTGTTGACCATCTCGTGGCCGAGGTCCTCAAGTGAGGTGAGCATTTCGGTTTGCTCGGGCTGCATCGGAGCGGGAGCGTCGGGTCTCGGCCCCTCCTTCGATAAGGAGGTGGCGCCGACCGTCCGCGCTCCATCCGGCGAGTCCATCGTGGGGGCTGCCGCCTCGGGCGCCAGCTCGGCGTCCAGAGTCTCGGCGAAGCCAACGGGATCGGGACCCACCCCGGATGGCGCGCTGGACAGCCGCTCCGTGCCGAGCGACCGTCCAGACACATCCAAGGAACGGAGACTAACTGGGAAATTCAAGGTCTCCATACGCTCTCCCTGAAGCAACAGAGATGCCAAGCGCAGAAAACCCCCTTCCGGGGTTCCTGAGGCGGTTCGATGGATCGCGGGTCCCCGGCGGTCGGAAACTTCTACGCGAAGGGGGCTGCGCTACTTTCCCGGAGTCGAAGTAGTTTCCAGGCCCACGGCCGTCATCCGGGTCGCAGCGAGCGACCGCCGCACTCGATCAGGCCTTTTCGCGCACTTCGCAGGTGCCGTCATCAGCACCGATCACGAGCGCGCTGGCAAGATCGATGAAGAGGCCGCTCTCGACCACGCCCGGCACCCGCGCCAGATGTGCCTCCAGAGCGCGCGCGTCCGCAATACCGTCGGCGAAGGCGCAGTCGAGGATCTCGTTACCATTATCGGTAAGGAAGACGCGCTCGTCCGCATCGAGGCGCAGGAAGGGCTTGGCGCCCAGGCGCTCCATTTCACGTGCGATGACCGGACGCGCAAAGGGCACCACCTCGACCGGTAGCTTGAATGTGGTGCCGAGCCGCTCGACGACCTTGGCCCGGCCGACCACGATCACCTCGGCCTTGGACATGGACGCGACCACCTTCTCGCGTAGCAACGCGCCGCCGCCGCCCTTGATCATCTGGAAGTCCCCATCGATCTCGTCGGCCCCATCGATCGTCAGGTCGATGGAACCGACGTCGTCCAGGGTCGCCAGGGGGATGCCCATCTCGGTTGCCTTGCGCTCCGTATCCAGCGAGGTGGGGACGCAGGTCAGCTTCATCCCCTCGTCGCGGATGCGCTCGGCCAGCCGGACCAGGGTGAAATAGACCGTCGATCCGGTACCCAGGCCGATGGTCATGCCATCCTCGACCCGCTCGGCGGCCTGACGGCCAGCAGCTTCCTTGGCGCTCATCATGCCCCGATTGTCCTGTCTCGCAGCCGCCAGGCAAGGGTCCAGAACGCGTCAGCCACCGATCGTGAGGGCATAATCCAGGGGAGGTTCCCCGCAAACCCGAGAGCTGGTATAAAGATCGGCCCGCGTTGAGACCGAATCTCATCTAGGACCATGATCCAGCTCACATCCATCACCCCGGGCAGCACCGCGTGCCTGGTCGCCCTCGGAGGCAGCGGCGGCTTCCGCCGGCGCCTGCTCGAGATGGGCTTGCTGCCCGGAACCCAGGTGCGTCTCGTGCGCCAGGCGCGGCTCGGCAACCTGGTCGAGCTCGAGGTGCGCGGCTGCCATCTGAGCCTGCGCCGGTCCGAGGCGCGCGAGGTGCTCGTGGAGCCAGGGCGCCCGACCGCAGACCGCGCGCCCTGTGCGCCGACGTCCGCTGCCGTCCGGAACAGCGTCGGCAAGGTCGACTGCCCGCCGACACCCAGTGCTGACCACTGAGACCTGAGGTAGCCCGTGGATCCGCTCGCAGGCCAAACGACACCCGCAGCCCTGACTTCACGATCCGTGCAGATCGCGGTCACGGGGAATCCGAACACCGGCAAGACGACGCTCTTCAATCGTCTGACCGGTTCGCACGTCAAGGTCGCCAACTACGCCGGCGTGACCGTGGACCGCACCGACGGCACGACCAGCTTGCCTGTACACGGCGACGTCGGCGTGTTCGACCTGCCCGGCACCTACAGCCTCTCCGCGCGCAGCGAGGAGGAGCAGATCGCGATCTCGGCCCTGGCCGGAGTGCCACCCTACGCGGCGCCGGATATGGCCCTGGTCGTGGTCGATGGCACCCAGCTCGCGCGCAACCTGTACCTGGTGTTGCAGGTGATCGAACTCGACCTGCCGGTCGTGGTCGCGGTCAACATGGTCGATGCCGTCGAGGCACAAGGGCAACGCTTCGACTTCGAGGCACTGCAACGTGAGCTGGGCGTGCCGGTCGTCGGCATCTCCGCGCTCAAGGGCCTGGGCCTCGACGAACTCAAGTCGGCCCTCGCCGCGGTGCTCGAGGACCCATCACGCGGCCGACCTGGCTGGCGCTGGCAACCGCGCGAACCTGAACTGCTCGAGCACATCGCGGCCATAGGGGAGGCCATGCCGGAGGCCTGGACTCGCGGTTTGAGTGCGGGATCCGCGCGCCGCGACGCCTTCGCGCTCTGGGCGATGCTATCGATCGATGACGACGATGAGCTGACGGGCATCCCCGAAAGACTGCGCGCGCTGGTCCGCGATCGCCACGAGCAGGCGCGCACCCAGGGACGCGAGCTACACGACCAGGTCATCGCTGGCCGGTTCGGATGGATCGACGAGCGCAGCCCTGCGTTCCTGCACGACGCGCAGCCCGGGACATCTGGGTCGACACGCGGGAAGAGCCGTACCGACCGCATCGACTCGGTCCTGCTCCACCCGATCGCCGGCTTCGCGATCTTCCTGCTCGCCATGGGGGTCGTCTTTCAGTCCCTGTTCAGCTGGGCCGACCCGTTGATCGGGCTGATCGAAAGCGGCATCGCGTTGCTGTCGGGCGGCGTCGAGGCCGTACTGCCCGCGAGCCTGTTCCGCGACTTCCTCACCCAGGGCCTTCTGGCGGGCGTGGGCAGCGTGATCGTCTTCCTGCCCCAGATCCTGCTGCTGTTCTTCTTCCTCGGCATCATGGAGGACACCGGCTACATGGCGCGCGTGGCCTTCCTCATGGACCGCGTGATGAAGTCCCTCGGACTGCACGGACGCGCCTTCGTCCCGATGCTGACCTCCTTCGCGTGTGCCATCCCGGCTGTCATGGCGACACGCACAATGGAACGCCGCCGCGATCGATTCTTGACCATGATGGTCGTGCCACTCATGACCTGCGCTGCGCGCCTTCCGGTCTACACGCTCGTCATCGGTGCACTCTTCCCGCCGTCCAAAGTCTTCGGCTTCCTGCCGGTCCAGGGCCTGTTGATGATCGGGATGTACCTGTTCAGCACGGTGATTGCCCTGCTCTGCGCCGCAGTACTCGGACGCACCCTGCTCAAGGGTCCGACCGTCCCCCTGATCCTCGAGCTGCCGCCCTATCGTGCGCCGCACTGGGCCACGGTCCTGCGTTCGATGTGGCGCAAGGGACACGTGTTCCTCTCGGAGGCCGGGCGCGTCATCCTGGTCTGCACGATCGCGCTCTGGCTCCTGCTCTCCTTCCCGAACAGATCCGAGGACCCCTCGGTGCGCCTGCGCGAGAGCTACGCCGGGCAACTCGGCCGTGCGATCGAACCCACCATCGCGCCGCTCGGCTTCGACTGGAAGATCGGCGTGGGCCTGATCGGCGCCTTCGCCGCGCGCGAGGTGTTCGTCAGCACGATGGGCATCGTCTACGGCATCGGCGATGACGTCGACGAGGACTCCGTCACCCTGCGCGAGAAGATTCGCAACGAAACCCACGCGGATGGGCGCCCGGTCTACACACCACTGGTCGGTCTATCGCTCCTGATCTTCTTTGCACTCGCGTGTCAGTGCATGAGCACCCTGGCCGCCGTCCGGCGCGAGACCGCCACATGGCGCTGGCCCGTGTTCCTGTTCGTCTACATGACGGGCCTGGCATGGGTCGCCAGCTTCGCGGTCTACCAGGGCGGCCAGCTACTCGGCTTCACGTAAGCGCGCGGTCGCCCAATCCGCATCCGAACGGGCGCCCCCCTGTCAGGCCTGCGTCGCCTGCCAACAAACAGCAAATCGGGCTGTCACAGGCGGGCCCGAGGCCGTACGACTCCCCTGGACACGAGACCCAGATCAGACCCTCCATGAGCCGCACCAACCTTTTCGCCAGCCTGTTCCTCTTCATCGCGACCTCGGTCGCCGCCTTCGCCAGCCCGACGCAGGGGAGAAACCAGGCGTCGGCGAAGCTCTACCAGCACGCTGACGGGGACTGCCTGCAGATCGCGATCGAGGTCGAGATCGGCTTCGGGTGGCACCTCTACCACGACGACCTCGGCAACCCCGATGCGATCGGCAAGCCGACCGTGATCGAGCTTCTTGGCGAGGGCCTCGAGTTTTCCGAGCTGCGTTTCCCGACGCCGCTGAAGCTCGAACAGGAGGGTCTCGGCACCTGGATCTACGGGCATGAGGGCACGATCGTCATCTACGCCAGCGCGCGCGGCAACACGGCCAGCGCGGTCACGGCGGATCTCTCCGGGCTGACCTGTGAAGACTCGGGCACCTGTGTCCTGTACGGCGAGTCGGTGACCAGCGTCGGAGATGGCGGGGACCTCTTCACGGCGTTCCCGGCAGACCTTTGCGGAACTTCGGGCGGATCCGGGGACGCGGCGGGCGGTACGCATGCATCGGAGGGCTCGACCGCGACGGCAGCTGACGGCACGCCGGGGGCAACGGATTACGACGCCGTGAAGTTCCCCGACTTCGAGTCCCAGACCAAGCCCATCGAACGCAGCCTGATCATCTGGCTGCTGATCGCATTCCTGGCGGGCATGATCCTGAACGTGATGCCGTGCGTGTTGCCCGTCATCTCGATCAAGATCCTGTCCTTCGTCCAGCAAGCGGGCGAGGACCGCGCGCGCATCTTCAAGCTCGGCGTGGCCTTCGCCGCGGGCATCGTGGTCGTCTTCCTCGTGCTCGCCGCCCTCGCGCTCAGCCTGAACCTGAGCTGGGGCCAGCAGTTCCAGAGCGCGGAGTTCCTGGTCGTGATGATCGGGATCGTCTTCGCCTTCGCCCTGTCGATGTTCGGCGTCTACGAGCTCGGCGTGCCGCAAGCGGTGGGTGCTGCGGCATCGGGACCGCCGCGTGAGGGCCTGGCAGATGCATTCTTCAAGGGCATGCTGGCCACTTTGCTGGCGACGCCGTGCAGCGGGCCGTTCCTCGGCACGACGCTCACCTGGACCCTGTCCCAGCCGCCGGTCACGGTGGTCGCGATCTTCCTTTCCCTGGGCCTGGGCATGGCCTTCCCGTACGTGGTCCTGACCGCGCAGCCCGCGCTGCTGAAGTTCCTTCCCAAGCCCGGCGCGTGGATGGAGACCTTCAAGCAGGCCATGGGCTTCGTCCTGATGGCCACGGTCGTCTACCTGATGATCAGCCTGCGCCAGGACCTCTTGCTGTTCACGATCGCCTTCCTGGTGTTCGTGGCCATGGGTTGCTGGTGGTGGGGCCGATTCGCCACCTACGATCAATCCAGCGCCCAGCGCATGGGCACCTTCGGGATGTCGATCCTCATCGTCGCGCTCGGAGCGCAGATCTCCTTCAAGAGCTTCCGGGGGCTGTTCGAGTCCGATCACGACGGCGCCGTCGAGTGGATCGATTTCGACCCGGACCAGTTCAAGGCCGACCTGGGCGAGCACTCCGTGTTCGTCGACTTCACGGCCGACTGGTGCCCGAACTGCAAGTACAACGAGACGTTCGTCTACGACTCGGAAGAGGTCCAGCAGAAGTTCGCCGAGAAGGGCGTGGTGGTCTACAAGGCTGACATCACCCACAAGGGCGCGCGCACGAGCATGATCGAGCGCCTGATGTCCAAACTCGACACGGTCTCGATCCCGTTCATGGCGGTCTTCCCGCACACCAGCCCGAACGAGCCCCTGACGCGCTTCGCAATCGTGAAGCAGGCGGACATGCTCGCGCTGCTGGAATCGCTGCCCGCGCCCAAGTGACTCGACCGGGACGCCGCGCGCTGATTGCCCTCGGCGTCCTCACCCTCGCCTGGTGGTCGTCGGGAGTCGTCGTCCTGATCTTCCTGACGGCCCGGCCCGCGGCCTGGCATGCGGAGCCGCTCCCTGCGAACGCCGCCGAGGGTTTCGAGGAGCTGCGACTGTCGACGCGCGACGGTGAAGAGCTCGGGGCATGGTTCGTCGACAGCGACGAGGCCAAACCTGCCATCCTGCTCCTACACGGTTACTCCGGTAGCCGCACGAGATCGCTCGCGCGCGTGCGCGAGTACGCGGGTCGCGGGCACCCGATCCTGGCGCTCACGTTCCGCGCCCACGGCGACTCCACCGGCGAGCGCGTCGACTACGGCCTCAGCTCGCGACATGACGTCATCGCCGCGGTCGAGTTCCTCGAAGAACGCCTGCCCGATCGGCCGATCGTCATCCACGGTTTTTCCCTGGGCTCCGCCGCGGCAGCGTTTGCATCCGCCGAACTCGACCATCGCGTCTGCGCGTACATCCTCGACGGTCCGTACGAGACGATCTCGATCGCCGTCCGCAACCGCACACGCCGGGTGTTGCCGACGCCGCTCGACGACATCGCGTGGCTGGCACTCCTGGCTGCATCCCCGCTGCGCCTCGATGTGGATGAATTGCGCCCGATCGACGCCGTGCGCAGCGTCCCCGTGGACACTCCGGTCCTGATCCTCAGCGGAGAGAGTGACACGCACGCACTCACGGCCGAGGCGCGCGCCATCGCGGACGCGATCGGTCCCGCCGCACAGGTCGTCACCATTCCGGGCGCGACCCACGACCACCTGCCCGAGGCGGCTCCGCACCTCTACTGGTCCACGGTCTGGGCTTTCGTGGACCGCATCGCGGGCATGGAATATGGTGTCGGTGATGAGACTCCCGATTCCGTGCCATCGGGAGCGCGCTGATCCCCCGATCGCAGCCCCACGGAGAACCGAATGACTGGAAGTCCGAGCTGGCCCAAGAAGACCCGCGAGCTTCATTCTCACCACTTCGACTCCACGGT
This sequence comes from Planctomycetota bacterium, assembly GCA_047618565.1. Classification (GTDB taxonomy): domain Bacteria; phylum Planctomycetota; class UBA1135; order UBA1135; genus JBLHKW01. The sequence goes on along the minus strand of JBLHKW010000038.1, from coordinate 19,607 downwards.
GTGGAACGACCTGAAGTTCCGTGACGACGACATCGTCATCGCCACCTACGCCAAGTCCGGAACCACCTGGCTACAACAGATCATCGCGCAGATGATGTTCGCCGGCGACCCGGAGCTCGAGGTCGCGGAGATGTCGCCCTGGGTCGACCTGAGAGTCCCGCCCAAGGAGATCAAGCTGCCCGTGATCGAGGCCCAGACCCATCGGCGTTTCCTCAAGACCCACCTGCCGGTCGACGCGCTCGTCTACTCTCCCCAGGCGAAGTACGTCTACATCGGACGAGACGGCCGCGACGTGGTGTGGAGCCTGTACAACCACCACGTCAACGCCAACCAGATATGGTACGACGCCCTTAACGACACGCCCGGCCGCGTCGGCCCCCCGATCGAGCCGCCGCCCGCGGACCTCCACCAGTACTGGAGCGACTGGCTGGAACGCGACGGATTCCCCTTCTGGTCATTCTGGGAAAACGCGTCGACATGGTGGGCCCAGCGCGAGCTACCCAACATCCTCTTCGTGCACTTCACCAACCTGAAGCATGACATGCCCGCCGAGATGCGCCGCATCGCCGCCTTCCTCGACATCCCCATCGACGAATCCCGCTGGGACGACATCCTCGAGTACTGCTCCTTCGACTGGATGAAGCGCAACGCCACCAAGAGCGTCCCCCTCGGCGGTGCATTCTGGGACGCCGGCGCCGAGGTCTTCATCAACAAGGGCGTCAACGGCCGCTGGACCGAAACGTTGACCGCAACAGACGTGGCAGAATACGAAGCCCGCGCGGAAAAGGAGCTCGGTGCAGAATGCGCACGCTGGCTGGCGACGGGCGAGCTCGACTGACCGGATGAACGACCATCCCACTTGCAGGACATCGACGCAATCGCTCGCCTGCAAGCGGGCCGCCGTCGCGCTCGCTTTGCTTGGCGCACGCGCCTGGTTCATGTCCCACGACGGTACCGGGCGCCCGGTTCGAGCGACCGCCACGGAGGTGAACAGTGCACCCACCCAACATCACTCAACTTCGGCGGAACGCCAGAGCCGCGAACCTCTTCCGTTCAACCGACCGACATTGTCCGACCTTGACGCTCCACCCGGGCCGATCACGGTGGAGCGTGAGACCCTCGCTAGCCGGGGACTAGCACGGAATGATCTACGCTATCCTTCTACCGACGGCGTGTGGGCCAACATCCTGGGTCAGCAGTGCTTGATCAGATGGGAAGGGACGATGCGAAGGATTCTGTTCGAATCCAGCGCTCTCTGTTCGGAAGGGCAGTTCATCGGTGGTGTGCGCGAGGGTACACACAACAACTGGTACTCAAGTGGCCAGCTGCGCGCAACGGGAGCCTACGTGACCAACTACCGCGAGGGATATTGGGTCTACTTCCATGAGAACGGCCAGGTGGCCCAGGAAGGAAGGCACGCGAATCACCACATGGAAGGCCTCTGGTCCACCTACGACGAGACCGGTTTGATGAGGAGCACGGGCGTATACGCAAGAGGCCAGGAACAGGGTGTCTGGTCCTACTACGTCACCGGCCATCTCGAGGCTCAGCGCAGCGGAAACTATTTAGACGGAGAGCTGGTCCGATAGCGCCGAGCGTCAATGCCAACCGAACGTACCGAGCCAGTGCAAAATCCGACGGGCATCGGCCAATATGGCCGATGCCCGTCGGATTTTGCACTGGCTCGGTACGTTCGCCTTAGCGGCGTGCTTCGACCGAGTGGATGGTCCAGTCGAACTCTTCGGCGGCTAGCCATAGCTCGCGGGCGGTGGGGGGCACGGTCTGGCTGAAGAACAATGTCTGGCGTCCGGGGGGGGCCCAGGCGCGGGCTGCGTCGAAGCGTTGGTTCGAGGGGCTGGCTTTCGTTCCGGGTTCCAGTTGCAGCAGTTCGAGCAGGCCGCCGGCATCGCTTTCGACCTCGACGGCTATCCAGCATTCGTCGCCTGCCTCGCCCTCGAGCTCTGGCAAGAGCCCGATGCGGTAGGTGTCCTTGGTGTGCACCTGCGCTCTTGCAGCGAGCGCGTTGGCGAGATCCTCGCCGGTGATGGACCACAGGCTCGACTGCGCGGCGTCGAATCCGGCGTGTAGGCGGTCCTGGGTTGCGAGCGGTGTGCCGGTCGGTGCGAAGGTCACGAACTTGCGCTCGATGAACAGATCGATGACGAGGTCGGGCCGGTCGCGCTCGATCAGGGCCAGCTCCCAGCCGTAGCGCCAGAAACAGGTCAATGCGCTGCAGCTGCGTGCGAGCAGCGGGCGTAGGGCGCGCCCGAAGGAGTCGTGGAACAGCATCACGCGTGGCTTTGCGGGCGATCCATCCCCGGCCGCGTCGTAGTGCTTGCCGAACTTGCTGGTCGCCAGGGGGCGCGATGACCGTTCGCCGGGCACATTGAGGGTCCAGTCCTCCTGCACGAGACGCTGCTCCAGGTACAGGCGTGCACTCCAGGTGTCACCCTGGCTGCCGTCGATCAGGGTCGGGTCCAGGTCCTCGAGCAGCGGCGGTGTCTCCGGAAACACGCTGGGTACGGACTCGACGATCTCGCGCCAGCCACGCAACGCCCCGCGTTCGGTCCAGTGGGTCCCGTACTTGTAATAGGTCAGGTCGCCGCCGCGATCGTTCGAACGCTCGTCGATCAACGCGGGGCCCAGGTCCATGAAGCGCACGTCGGTGCGCTCTTCGAGCGCGGCGAGTATCTGGTCCTGGCGGCTCGGCCCGATCGGATCGTAACCCTCAGGCAGGTACTCCGGATAGATGCGGCTCTTGGCTGGCGCGATGACGAGCAGGTACTCGCAACCGCGCTTCGCGAGCCAGGCGCGACGCTGTTCCAGCAGCGCGACCCACTCATCGATCTCGGCATCCTGGAGCGGCATCGCACCGCGTACCTGTCGCAGAGTCTTGCTGTCGGCGTAGAAGATCCACTCGTCGCGCCCGTGCACGATCTTGTTCGTGGGCGCCGTGTGTAGGCCAACCCACTTGAGGGTGTTGTGGTGCTTCACGAGCGGTCTGCGAAACGCGAAGTGGGTCGAGTACCAGCGCTCGAAACGGCGCGGGAAGGACAGCCAGTTGTCGAGCTCGGCCCTGATCGCCGGCCTGGGCGCTGACCTGCGCATCTCGTTGTTCACGTCACCGCCGAAGCGCCCGGTCGCCAGATACAACCAGGGCACGCCGATCACTGCCAGGAACAGTGCCACGTACAGGCGCGCGAGGGGTCGCTCGTCGGCCCTGGACGCGGTGGGTGATGAGGGATTGCTCACGGGCGCATCAGAAGCGGAAGTAGATGAACGGGTTGTAGCTGCCCGCGGCCAGCTCGAGCATCGAGAGGTAGAAGAGGACCGCGATGGATCCGAGGGCGATGACCTCGAAGGCCAGCGCACGCACGAACGTCGTCGAATGGCGTACTCTCCAGGTGCCGAAGGCCGGAAGCCAGGGCACCGATGCGACGATGCCGACGCCCAGCGCGAGCCATACGACGGGCGTTGCAAAGACCCAGACGTTGGTGAAGTGCTGCTGCTCGCCGGCCGCACCGAAGGCGCAGGTGAGCACATCGAGCGCCTGACCGAGGGTCTCCGAGCGGAAGAAAACCCACCCGACCAGGACCACCAGCAGGCTGTACGCGAGCCGCAGGGGATTCGGCAAGCGTTCGAGCAAGCGACCCAACCCTGCGCGCTCGATCACCAGGAAACAACCGTGGTAGAGCCCCCAGACCAGGAAGCTCCAGCTCGCACCGTGCCACAGGCCGCAGAGCACGAAGACGATCAGCAGGTTCAGGTAGGTGCGCCCGGGCGCGCCTCGGTTGCCGCCCAGGGGAATGTACAGGTAGTCGCGGAACCAGCTCGAGAGGGAGATGTGCCAGCGGCGCCAGAACTCCGTGATCGAGCGCGCGACGTACGGGTATTCGAAGTTCTCGAGGAAGCGGAACCCGAGCATGCGTCCGAGTCCGATGGCCATGTCGGAGTAGCCCGAGAAGTCGAAGTAGATCTGCAGCGCGTAGCCGACCATGGCCAGCCAGGCGACGCTCGGTGCGATCTGTTCAGTCGGCAGAGCGAATATCTCATCGACGGGGTACGCCAGGGTGTTGGCGATGAGCATCTTTTTGGCCAGGCCGATCACGAAGCGGCGCACGCCCTCTGCGAACTCGGGCGCACGGATCGTGCGCGATACGATCTGCGCCGCCACATCCCGGTAGCGCACGATGGGTCCCGCCACCAGCTGCGGGAAGAGCGAGACGTATACGCCGAAGCGGATCCAGCTGCGTTGCGCCGGCACCGCTCCGCGCTGGACGTCGATCACGTAGGACAGGGCCTGGAACGTGAAGAAGCTGATGCCGATTGGCAGGTGCATCGGATCCAGTTCGGGCAGGCCCGGCTGCTCGCCGCTCCAGAACCCCACGAGCGCGGACAGCTCGCGCCAGATCCAGTTCGCGTACTTGAACACGAACAGCAGGCCCAGGTTGAAGCTCACCGCGGGCACCAGCGACAGCCGCCCCGCACCGCGGGCGCGAGCCCTCTCGGCCCACAGGCCAAAACCGTAGTTCGCGCTGATGCTCGCCAGCATGACCACGAGGAACAGGCCCTCGCCCCAGGCGTAGAACAGCAGGCTCGCAGCCAGTAGCTCGACGTTGCGCCAGCTGCGGGGCGACACGAGGGTCACCACCAGCACCAGCGGCAGGAAGAGCAGGATGAAGACCGGGGAGCTGAAGATCATTCGTCAGACACGAGCGACTCCGCGAGCCATTCGGACCCCGGACATCCCGGGCGAGCATTTCACCGTAACTGGGCCCCGCCAGTACGTCCAGCGGGCTGCTGTCGCTCAGAAGAGCTTCAGAATGTCAGACAGTCCCCAGTGCCGCTCCAGGCCTGCCAGGCACTTCTGCAAATCCACGAGCAACGCCGGCGGGTCCACGACCAGCCGGTCCGCGTCGACGATATCATCCCATTCGAGCTCCACGTCCGCGGGAGCGGCGCCGGCGCCCTTCATGGACTCGAGGAACAGGTCCGCCACCAGCGAAGTGCCGATGACGCCGGGGTGGATTCCGTCGAGGCCGAAGATGCCGCCGCGCTCGATGCGCTGGATGCCGGATCGGCTCCCACCGTAGCGGCTCGCCTTGATGAAGCGCGTGTCGAGCATCAGGCGTCCGTCTTCGACCAGGTAACGCGTGTACGGATTGGCCGCGACAGCGTTCACGAGACCGGCCGGGCAGCCACAGGCGGGATGGCCGCCGGAGCTGCGGTAGGCCAGATCATCGAGCATGCCGCACATGTCGACCACGTGCCAGCCACGGCGTGCGGCTGCTTCGCGCACGACCTCATTGTACGCGTCGATGGTGGTGTCTATCTCGATGGCCTCGGCCCGTGTAAGGAAGTCGTGCTTCTTGGGGTTGAAAAGGTCATCCCAGATCCAGGGCCGCGTGTAGTACTCGTAATAGCGGCGCGCTGTCGAGCCGCCCTGGCTCAGCACTTCGTGGTCCGGGTTCCATTCGGTTCCCCCGGGTGACACGCCGCGCGTGACCGGCGGGACCGTGACGTGCGGAACCGTCGCAACGAAGACGTTCTCGGCACCGATGCGCTCGATGCGTTCCTCCAGCTGCCCGTACAGGATCTCGAAATGTTCGGCCCGGAACAGGTTCGCGTCGCGCTCGAAAGGCAATCGGTGCAGGTCGGCGTCTTCCGACCATTTCACCTTCAGGGAGAGCACGGTCCCCAGCGCATTGTTCGCTCCCAGGGCCACGACCAGGCGCTCGATGCCGCCCGCGTTTCCCATCTGCTGCGCGGTGTCCAGCACCGTCAGCCCATCGTATTTCGGGTCGGCGGACGGATTCAGAACCCGCGCCGCCGTGCGGTACATGGCGTGCTCGGGGACCTGTGCCGTGAAGTTATCTTTCGGCTCACCGATGACGTTGCGACAGACGCGCCCGTTCAGGCTATAGGTGTCGCGTACGCCGAAGCCCCAGACAGACAGGTTGTGGAACTGTTCGGCCACGCCGGGCCTTGAGCCGGGTCCGCGCTCCCAGTAGTCCTCCGTGTGGGCCATCAACCCGCGCGTGGCCGTCAACATGGGCACGAACTCGTACCACGACACACTCTCGCCGAAGTGCCGGCTCATCTCGCGCAGCAGGGCCTCGATGTTGACCGGAAGACCGCCGGCGCCCTCGAAGGACGGCGCCTGGAAGCGGGCTTCGACGCCGAGCGCTGTGGCGATCATGGCACCGAACGAATGCCCGGTGTGGGTCACGGCCCCGTGCATGAAGCCCTGCGAGAGGCTGTCTCCGATGACGACTAACGGATGTTCAGCATGCGACATGTTCACTCCTCGAGCTTGCCTCGTTCCGGCTCTCCATCCGGACTCACTCCATCGACCTACGCGCCTCAATCCTCCACGGGATTGATGTGAACAGAAATCTGGACCATCCCGGGTTCGTGCGCGACGATCGCGGCTTCGACCGCGTGCGCAATCGAGTGCCCGACGCTCACGGACAGGTTGCCATCGACGCTGACCTCTACGTCGGCCCGCTGGGCGGTTCCGAGCGGGTGTACGCGCACGGTCTGAACTCCGTGTACTCCTTCGACCGCGCCGGCCACTGCCTCGATACGTCCGCGTATCTCCGGATCCGTGACGCGATCCATGAGCGTGTTCATTCCCTCGCCCAGGCTCTGCGCACCCATCCAGGCGATGAACAGGCCGATCACTGCGGTCGCGATGGGCTCCCACCACAGCCAGCCGACCGCTCCGCCCAGCACGCCGATGATGACGAGCGCGCTGGAGAGTACGTCGGCCTGGTTGTCGCGTGCGAGCGCGCGCAGGCCCGCGCTCCCGACCTCGTCCGCCGCAACGCTGGTGAGCCGTGCGAGCCAAAGGTTGCCCGCCATCGAGAGGACTGCGAAGCCGAGTGCGACCGAGGCCGCGCCCGCGCCGTAGGCGACGCCTTCGCCATCGAGCGCCCCGGCCAGCACCATCAATCCCAGCGCAACGAGGAATCCCCCGACGAATACACTGGCCGCAGCCTCCGCCTTGCCGTGCCCGAAGTGGTGGTCCTCATCCGGCGGCTGACCGGCCACCCGGAAGCTCAACCAGGCGACAGCGCTCGTGGCCATGTCCCCCAGTGAATGGGTGGCGTCTGCGATCAGCGCCTGCGAACCGGCGAGAAAGCCGCCCACGCCCTTGAGCAGGGCCAGGGCCAGGTTGACGCCCGCGTTGATCCTGTGGACACGCTCTCCATGTCGGCGTTGGGGGGCGGAATCTGGAGTAGCTTCCATGGGCTCTGGAGGGGGCGCAAGACCGGACCCGGAGCCTGGAACGCTTCGGCCATCCAGGAGATCGGCGCGGCTGCCGACAGGGTATCCTGAGCCTCCGTGAGAGCCTTCCGGTTTTCTGTGGAGGAGAAGATATCCATGGCACGTTTCAACGCCCTTGTCACCCTGACCCTCGCGCTGTCTTCGCCGCTCTGGCTACAGGCCCCACAAGAGGATGAACCGACCCTCGGCCAGCGCGACATCTACGGGCGACCGATCGGTCAGAACGCCAATGACAACCTGCTTGAAAGCCTGCAGGGCGCGTGGCGTCTCATGGCAATCCAGGACGAGTTCCTTCCCATTAGCGGACGTTCTCACCAGGGCTACATGACCTTCTCCGGTCGCTTCATGGCGATCGAGATACACATGCGCTGGACGGAGACGACGGGCGAGGTGGTCGAGGACGCCTCGCAGTCGGGAATTCACGAGATCGACTTCATCGGGCCCGCTCGCATCCGCACGACCACGTTGATCGGTTCCTACCTCGACGATGAGGAGATCCTCGAGTGGGAGGTCCAGGGCTTCGGGCGCGAGTTCGAGGTGGACGTCAAGGGCGACCGACTCGTGCTCACCCGGGACGTCGGCAGTCAGCTGATCTTCCGCCGACAGACGAGCGGCACCGGGATCCTGACCGACATCTACGGAGTGGGTGAGGGAGCGAGAGGTGACACGGACATCTTCGGCGCACCGATCCAGTCCTCTGCGTCCATCGAGAAGCCCGTCGAGCAGCCCGAGCCCGAGGATCCCGACGACTCTGAGGACCCCGTCGAGAACGGTGGCGACGGCGAATGAGGCAGTGAAGTAGGACTCGAAAACCAAAATGCTGCCCTATGGGTCGCGCATACTGGCAGATGCTGAACCTCGCCCCCCTACTCCTCGCCCTCGCCGCTCCGCTCTCCAACGCTGCTGATCCGACACCGGAACACGAGGCCCTCGCACAGCGCGTCGACGCGGTCGTGGTCGCGGCCATGGCCGACCCGGCGGCGGTCGGCCTGTCCGTATCGGTCGCCCTGGGCGACGAGATCATCCTGACCCGGGGATACGGCCTTGCGGAAGTCGAGCACGATGTGCGCGCCGATGGCGACACGACCTTTCGCATCGGCTCCATCACCAAGCAGTTCACCGCCGCTGCCGTGATGCGCCTGTTCGAACAGGAGATGCTGCACGTGGACGAGGACATGTGCGTCTACCTCCCCGACTATCCCGCCGCAGAGGAGGTCGTCACCATCCGGAACCTGCTCACACACACGTCGGGTATCCCGAGCTACACGGACCTGGGGCCGGTCTTCTGGGAGAACATGGCTATCCACATGACCCACGAGGAGCTACTCGCGACCTTCGTCGATCTGCCACTGAGCTTCCCGCCCGGTCAGCGCTGGGCCTACAACAACTCCGGCTACTACCTGCTCGGCATGGTGATCGAGTCCATCTCGGGAAAGACGTACGCGGAGTACCTGCAAGCAGAGTTGTTCGAGCCACTGGGCCTTGAGAGCATGCGCTACGGTTCGAATTCCGCGCTCATCAAGAATCGCGCCCAGGGCTACCGCATGTCCGAAGGCGAACTCCATAACGACGAACTCCTGTCGATGAATCCCCCCGGTGCGGCCGGTGCATTGCTCGCGTGCGCAGGGGATCTAGTTCGATGGCAGCTCGCACTCGTGTCCGGCAAGGTCGTTTCAGAGGAGTCCTACATCGAGATGACGACACCGTTCATGCTCACGGACATGACCGAAACCAACTACGGGATGGGTCTGCAGCTTGGCGAGAGATCGGGCCGTACCCTGGTCAGCCACGGGGGCGGGATCTCCGGATTCAATTCATTCCTCGCCCACCTGCCGCAGGAAGGCCTCTCGGTGGCGGTCATCTCGAACTGTGAGGACTTTTCCGCGCAGGGTGTGGCCAACGATATTTTGACCGCCGCGCTCGAGCAGTAGGAGCAGGGCGCGCCCACCGAATGGGCGAATCTGTCATGATGGGCGTCCCCTGCAACGTCCATCCGGCTCCCAACCCCGTCGTCCCGTCATGCAGCTCACCGTGCGCCGCCTCGTCATTTCAGCCGCCGCCCTCAGCGCGCTGACACTCGCCAGTCCCCGTGCCCTGGCACAGATCGATGGCCTGCCGCGTCTCAGCCAGCGCGCCGGGACGACTCAGGTCGTCGGCATCGCCGAAGTCGAGGTGATCTACCATCGGCCAGGCGTCAAGGGCCGCGTGGTATGGGGCGACCTGGTTCCCTACGGGCATGTCTGGCGCGCGGGCGCCAACGAGAACACGGTGCTGGTCCTGAGCCATCCGGCGACGGTAGAGGGCACCCTGGTCGCGGCGGGCAGGTACGGCCTGCACATGATCCCTGGCGAGCAGACCTGGACGGTCATGCTCAGCAAGGACAGTAATGCGTGGGGCAGTTTTTCCTACGACGTGGGCCTCGACGCCGCACGGGCTGAAGTGAAGCCCGAGAAGGCCGCCTTCAAGGAGTGGATGCAATACGAGTTCACACCGCACTCCGATGACGCGCTGACCCTGGCCCTGCGCTGGGACGAGCTGCGCGTCCCGATCCACATCGAGTTCGATACGCACGGACTGGCGCTCGTCAAGCTGCGTGAAGCGGTGACTGGCAAGCGTGCCGACAAGTGGCAGACCTTTCACAACGCTGCCAACTACTGTCTCGACGCCGGCATCTACACGGAAGAAGCCCTGGGCTGGATCGATCACGCCATCGAGGGCAAGCCGCTCTTCGCCAACCTCGCCATCCGCGCCGGCTTGCTGGAGGGGCTCGAGCGCTTCGACGAGGCGCAGGAGACCCTGGACCGCGCGCTGCGCGTCGGCAACGCGAACGAGGTCGGGGCCTACGGGAGCCAGTTGAAAGAGCGCGGCGAGTTCGACCGCGCGGTGCAGTTCCTGGAGGTCGCGCTCGAGAAAGCACCGACGCTCTGGTGGGCATGGGCGAATCTCGGCGAGGCCTTCGCCGGCCTTGGTCTCGAGGAGCCCGCGGTCGAAAGCTACGACAAGGCGCTCGAGTTCGCATCCAGCGCGGATGACAAGGCCTTCGTTCGTTCGCTACGCGACAAGCTCGAACGCAAGTCCTGATAGATCAGGGGGCCGCGTGATCGATCAGGCGCACGGCCTCGCGTGTCGCCACAGACAGGGACAGACCCATGGCGCGCGCAACCGCCGCGTACCCGCTGCCCTCAATCGGGGTCAGGTGCTCGACCGACCGCTCGAGCAGGTTTTTCCCATCGGCATCCTGCAGGCGCACGACAAAGGCCACGTGCGCCCGGCGCTCGGGAATGAACTGCTCCTCGAACGCGAGCAGCTCGATCTCGAGTGATAGCGCTCGACTGGTCTCGTTGCGCTGAAAGACCCCGGGGAATATCTGACGCTCGAGGGCCTGACGCACGAACGTGGAGGGCTCCTCGGTCCAGCGCGTCAGCTCGCGAAAACCATACTCGACATCTGAAGCACGCCAGACAAAGCGCTGGCCGAGATGCCCGGCAGAGACCACGCGCCTGAGCCACAGGGGCCGTTCGCTACGACTGCGCGCCTTGCTGGCCGCGCTCGGCAAGGTCGGACTGTAATAATGGATCTCAGCCGGAGCCCCCGGGGTGATGCAACCCGGCGTGACCAAAGGCAAGCTGACCAGCAGCACTCGCGTCCAGCGACTGATTTTCAACATGTCTGTTCCTGACGGGCTGTACCGGCTGTCATTGATTCAATTTCCACTGACGTCGCGACCGCGGATCAGGGCGCCTGGGTCTCGCTCCAGGTATTCCGCAAGCGCGCGCATGGCCTTGAGGGCAGCACGCAGCTCATCCATGTCGGCACGAAGTCCATTGAGCACCACGTTCCCCGTGCGAGCCAGAGTCTGGAACTCTCCCAGCAGATCGTTCGCGAGGCTCCCCGTCTTTTCCAGCTCCGACTGCTCCAGCAGCTGATCGATCCGGAGCCCGACGGCGCCCCAGCGCGAGATCATGGAGCCCACGGCGCCCTCGCCGGTCTCGGCGCGCGCGACGAGCTCGCGCGTCTCGCGCAGCAAACCGGTGCCCTCCTGTTCCAGAGCCACCAGGTCGAGGGGTTTGAGCTTCGCCACGAGCTCGTCGGCCAGGTCTCCAAACTTGCGGGACAGTGCCGCCGCGTCGAATTCGGACACACGCCTCTCGGTTGTTGCGGCCAGCTTGCGCATTTCGGTGATCAGGCGCGGTGCGCGTTGCAGAAAGTCCTGCGCTCCCTCCTCGATCGTCTTGAGCGTCGATCGCGTCGAGGGCACGTAGCGGTTGGGTGGCGCAAACGAGAGCTCGATCGTCGGATGCGTGAGCGGTTCAAAGAAGTCGACGGACAGGAACTTGATGCCCGTGATGCCGGAGCTGCTCAGCTGCACACGCAGGTCTTCCGGGGGCGCGACCGCTTGCCAGCGGTCCAGGGTGAAAGGGAAACCGATACGACGCATGACGTCCGCGTAGATCTCGGAGTGCACCTCGACCAGGCGCTGGTCCGGCGCGAAGGTGATGCGCGAGACGTTGCCGATCGTCACACCGCGCATCTTGACCGGGGCGCCGATATCGAGCCCCTCGACGGATTCGTCGAAGTAGGTCACGGACGGCAGCAGATCCCGATTGAGCCGCTGCGCCGCCAGCCAGAACAGAGCCAGGATCGACAGCAGGCCGCCGACAGCCACGAACAGTCCGATCTTCCAGTAATTCGTCTCTGTGGTGGCCACGTTACCTCCCCACGCTCGAGAGTCGGTTGAAGAAGCTACGCACGCGATCGTCGGTGGTTTTGTCGCGCAGCTCGCGCGGATCCCCCCGGGCGATGATGCCGCGTGCCTCGCGGTTGAGCAGAATGCAGGTCTTGCCGATCTTGAAGATGCTCGCGAGCTCGTGGGTCACGATCACGATGGTCAAGCCCAGGCTCTCGTTCAGCGTCATGATGACATCGTCAAGCTCGACTGAAGTGACCGGATCAAGACCGGCCGATGGTTCGTCCAGGAACAGCAACTTCGACTCGTACGAGAGGGCACGCGCGATGCCGGCGCGCTTGCGCATGCCACCCGATAGCTCCGATGGCATGTGGTTCTCGAAACCATCCAGCCCAACGAGACGCAACTTCCAGCGCACGAGGGCCTCTATCGTCTCGGCATCCAGATCGGTCCAGCGTTCCAGGGGCAGGGCCACGTTCTGTGCCAGGGTCATCGACCCGAACAGTGCGCCCGACTGGAACAGCACGCCGAAGTGGGGCGCACCCTGGACCAGTCGCGGATCGCCCACGCCCTCGATCTCGACCGTGCCCTTCATCGGCCGCTCGAGGCCGATCAGATGCCGCAGCAAGGTCGACTTGCCAGATCCGGACCCCCCGAGCACGACAAAGATGTCGCCGCTTGCCACGTTGAAGGTCAGGTCCTCCTGCAGCGGCGTGGTCCCGTAACCGATTGTGAGTGCGTCGACGCGAATCATCGTCAGATCCCCAGGCTCTGAAACAGCACGGTGAAGATCGCGTCGGCCAAGATCAAGTAAAAGAGGATCGTGACCACGGCGCCGGTCGTCGAGCGTCCGACTCCCTCGGCCCCGCCGCGCGTTGCCAGTCCACGCTCGCTGCCGACGACGGCGATCAGGGCGCCGAAGATGAGCGCCTTCAGCAAGCCGCCCGTCACGTCCCACAAGCTCAGGGCCTCCTGGACCGAGATCAGGTAGCCCCGGATCGGTATACCGAGCTGGAAAACTGCCACGAACAACCCGCCGGCAATACCCACCACATCCGCCAGGAGCGTCAGGATGGGCATCACGAAGATCAGCGCGATCACGCGCGGAAAGACCAGGAAGCGCTGCGGACAGAGACCGATCGTGCGCAGCGCGTCGATCTCCTCTGAGACCTTCATCGTGCCCAGCTCCGCGGCGATGGCCGCGCCCGAACGACCGGCGACCACGATGGCAGCCATCAACGGACCCAGTTCGCGGGTGATGGACAGGCTGACCATGTCGGCGATGAAGGTGTCCGCACCGAACTTGCGCAGCTGGATCGCGGCCTGGAATGCGGTGACGAGCCCCACCAGGAAGGTGATCAGCAGCACGATCGGAACCCCGTCCGATCCATGGCGCTCGATCAGGCGTCCCACATCCGGCCAGTTGACGGTGCTCGGCGCCCGCACGGCCTTGCGCACCGCATCAAAGAACTCTCCCAGGAAGGTGAGCAGCTCACGCACACGGTCGCACAGCCCGACGGCCGCCTGTCCGAGGTGCTCGAAGATACCGATGCGCACCGGCGGGCTACGCAGGCTCGCGCGGGTGACACGGTCGGTGTACAGGGAGAGGATCGCCTGGACTGCCCCGCTGGCGCCCTGGAACTGGATTGTATCGCCAGCGCGCGAGCCCTGGCAGCAGACATCGGCCAGGATCGACGCCGCGCTACTGTCGAGCGAAACCACGCCCGACAGGTCCACGGTCGTCACCTTCCCGGAACGCAGTCGCTCTGCAAGCTCGCGCCGCAGATGCCCGGCCTCTGACAGGCTCAGGCTGCCGCGCAGGAGCAGGCGAGTTCCGCGCGAGGCGTCCTCATCGTCTTCGATCTGGAATCCAGGCACCGTCACGGGGCCACTATCCAGCCTTGCTGGACCCGTGTCCATCGGGCTCGCCTGGAGGCACGGTTAAAAAAAGACATGCGGTGCCGGCGCACCGCATGTCTCGTATCTGGCCCGATCGGTTATGGGCGGATCAGCACTGGCTGAAGCCACATCCGTAGCACTTCACGCAGCCTTCCTCGAAGGCCAGGTTCGAGCTACACGTAGGGCACTTGATCTTGTAGGACGCCACATTGCGCGCCGCCACAGCAGGTTTGGGCTTCGTCGCCGTCGCCGTTTCCGCCTCGGTGTCGATCTCGCCCAGCAACAGGGCCCGCAATCCGTGTGCTTCTTTCGCCTCGAGGTAGCGGCGCAGGGCCGTCGCCAGGCCGTCCGCGAGGGACATGATGCGTCCGTCCTTGGTGGGCACGCTCAGGCTCGAGCCAATGCCGGACAGCTGCCGGATGGCCAGCTTCAGGCTGCCGTTGGACCGCAACCACAGGGACAGTACGCGGCAGATCGCCTCGAGGTCCGAGTTTGCGATGTCGCCGCCCTTGCCGAGCTGCGCGAAGACCTCGCGCTCGCGACCGGTCTTCGGTTCGACCGAGACCTTCACGTGCATGTTGCCGAACGGCGTCATCTGACGGATCCGCAGGCAGGTCATGATCTCGGGCAGCTTGATCGGAGCCAGCTCCTCGGCTTCGGTGATGAAGAGGCCTCTGACGAGATTCTCGTTGATCACTTCAGGCTCCTTCTCGCCCGACTTATTCTCGCCCGACTTCTTTAGGGCCATGGGCTGCATCTCGCGACAACCGTCCCGATAAACCGTGACGCCCTTGACGTCCATGTCGATGGCCTGCTCGTAGATAGCGCGCACATCGTCGACGGTGGCGTCGTGCGGGAAGTTGATCGTCTTCGAGATCGACGAGTCGCAATTGCGCTGGAACGCAGCCTGCATCTTCATGTGGGACTCGGGACTGATGTCGTGGGCCGTCACGAAGAGGCCACGGTGCTCATCCGGAATGCCCTCCATGTGGGCCAGGGTCCCATCCTCGATGATCTGGTCGATCAGCGCGTCCGTGTAATAGCCAGCTTCGCGCGCGGCGTGCTCGAAGACGTAGTTCACCTCGCGCATGACCGTCGGGCGCCCGGCAGTGTCCTTCATCACCTGACGATTGAAGGCCAGGCTGAACATGGGCTCGATGCCGCCGGAACAGTCGGCAATGATCGAGATCGTGCCCGTGGGCGCGATCGTCGTGGTGTACGAGTTTCGCAGCTTGCGGCCGGCGGTTTCCCAATCGGAGCCCTCCCAGGCAGGAAACACGCCACGCTCCTCCGCAAGGATCTCGGAAGCCAGGTGCGACTCGTCATTGAGAACGCGCATCACCTCTTCACCGAAGGTGCAGGCTTCGTCGGTGTTGTAGGCGATCCCCAGCTTGTACAGCGAGTCAGCGAAGCCCATCACGCCCAGCCCGATGCGGCGCGTGGTCTTCGACATGTTGTCGATCTGCGGCAACGGGTACTTGTTGACCTCGATCACGTTGTCCAGGAAACGCGTCGACGTGTGGATGACCGAACGGAACTTGTCCCAGTTGAAGGCAGCGCTGTCGTGGGTTCCCTCGACCATCAGGCCCAGGTTGATCGACCCCAGGTTGCATGAATCGTAGGGGTGCAGGGGCTGCTCGCCGCAGGGGTTCGTGGCCTCGATCAGCCCGACGTTCTTGATCGGGTTGCGGGCGTTGATGCGGTCGATGAACACGATGCCCGGCTCGCCGCTGCGATGCGCGTGCTCGATGATCATTTCCCAGAGTTCTCCAACGGTCCAGTGCTCGCCGGTGCCCGCACCGTCGTCATCACGCTTCTCGAGCTTGGACCACGCCTTCGTGCGCGGGTTCTGCACCTGATGCGTGTTGCCCGGAACACTGCGCACATCCTCGATGAAGCGGTCGGTGACCGCGACGGACATGTTGTAGTTCTGCAGGCGCGTGGGATCGTCCTTGAACGTGATGAACTGCGCGATATCCGGGTGATCGATGCGCAGGATCCCCATGTTGGCTCCGCGCCGGAAGGCACCCTGCTGGATCGCGTCCGTGGCCTTCGAGAAGACCTGGATGAACGACAGCGGGCCCTCGGTGGTGCCGCCTGAGCTCTCGACCAGGTCGCCGCTGGGACGCAGGCGCGAGAACGAGAAGCCCGTTCCCCCGCCGGCCTTCTGGATCAGCGCGGTGGCCTTGATCGAATCGAAGATGCCCTCGATCGAGTCCTCGATCGGGAGCACAAAGCAGGCCGACAGCATGCCCATCGAACGTCCGGCGTTCATCAGGGTTGGGCTATTCGGCATGAACAGCCGATCGGCCATCAGCGAGTAGAAGTCACGCGCCAGTTGAAGGGTGCGGTCGCCGTTCCCGCCGGGGAACTCGGTCTCGGCCTTGGCCACGTGCGTCGCAACTCGCCAGAAGAGTTGCGCGGGTGTCTCGACGACCTCTCCGGTCTCGGTGGACTTTTTAAGGTAACGGCGCTCGAGCACCGTGCGGGCGTTGCGCGTCAGGTTGGGCGTGGGCAGATCGCGGGGCGGGTCGATCGCACTCCAACCGCCTTCGGCTTGCTCACCTGAGGCGCTGGAAGTGCTGGACTGAACCATCGTGCCGGTCGAGGTCGTGGCGGGATTCACAGGCAGCGTACTCCTATAGAGTTGGGGGGTCGAGCAGCGGTGCGGGGAAGCCCGTCGAGCCGCCGGCGCGTGGGGGGGGAACGCGACGAGCAGATAGTGCTCCGAGGTGTGCGTTTGTTCAAGTCACACTTCTGAGAAGGAGGGACCTGGAGCGGACGTGCGAGCGCAACCCAAACGTAGATCACCGGTTAGTATGAAGACTGCAACCCGGTGCGAGAAAACGCTTGCGCTCGCTACCCCCGACGACGCTGGAAGCGGCGCGCGAGCAGCGTTGCCTCGGGTACGGCGAGCACGTGCGCCGCGCCCCAGAAGCTCATCACGCCCACCGCGATGCTGATGCAGAGACCGGCGACATCGCCAAGGTTTGGCGTTATCGCGCGTTCTGTGGCCCATGCGGCAAGGCCGCTCACGCCCGCCGCGAGTAGCGTCCGCAGCAGCACGCCGACGTGGCCACCCTCGCCCGCGGGCAAGTTGAGGCGTCCCGTCAGACCCGGCCACAGCGCGATCAGGCTGGCCCAGCTGGTGATCGCCGTGGCCAATGCCAGGCCCTCAACATCCATGCCAAGAAAACGGATGCTCGAGTAGTTCAGGACGACGTTCAGGATGAGCATCACGCTGGACACCCGCACCGGTGTTCGAAAGTCCCCGAGGGAGTAATAGGTACGCGCGACCAGGCCGGCTGCACCGGCGGGCAGGATGGCCAGGGTCAGCATGCGTAGGGCGCCGCTCGTGCGGGTGACGCCGTCGCTGCCAAAGGCACCGCGCTCGAATGCGACCGAGATCACCGGCTCTGCGAGCGCGAACAGGCCCACGGTCGCGGGAATGGCCACGAACGCGATCGAACGGTGGGTACGATCGTGCAAACTGCGCACGCCGGCCCGATCGCCCTTGTGGCCCAGGGCCTGCAGGGCCGGGAAGACCGCACTGGTGGCCGCGATGGCGATCA
Source organism: Planctomycetota bacterium (assembly GCA_047618565.1). Classification (GTDB taxonomy): domain Bacteria; phylum Planctomycetota; class UBA1135; order UBA1135; genus JBLHKW01. The sequence continues at coordinate 2,159 of JBLHKW010000038.1, read as the reverse complement.
GGGCCAGGGGAAACTGCTGCACTCGGTTGGCCAGATAATGGACCGTTGGTGCTCCGTTAGGGAGCATGGCCTCCGCCATCAGGCCGTCGAGCATGACGTTGATCTGGTAGACGGCGGCACCGAAGGCCAGTGGAGCGCTGCGCCGCAGCACGCTGCCCGCTGACCCCTGCCCCTCCGGCCGCGCCCCGCGCGCTGTCCGGCGCAGCAGGCCACAGCGGCGCATGGCCGGTACCTGGACCATGAACTGGAGCAGGCCCGCGAGCAACACGCCCCAGGCCAGCATGTGGACCATGCTCAGCTCACGCTGGGGCCCCGTGGACAAACTCGAGGACATGAGGTCGTCGCCCGCATCGCTCCAGCCGAAGCGCGCCGCCACCAGCAGCAGGCTGGTGATCCAGACCGTGTTGAGCACCACGGGGGCGATGGCCGAGGGGCCGAAGATGCCGCGCACATGCAACGCGCCGGCCGCCAGGGCGCTCAGGCAGATGAACACCACGAAGGGCATCAGGTGCGTCACGAGCTCGCGCACGGGCTGTGGGTCCGCGCCCAGCCAGGTCCAGCCCGTGTAGGGCATGCGATCTGGAAGGTGTGGCACGACGAGCACCACGCCCAGGCAGAGCAGCAGCAGCAATCCGGCGACGACGACAAAGGTGCGCTGGAAGAGCGCGGCGCCGGCCGCCTCGCCATGGGTGCCCTCGGCCTCGGTCATCGCGGTCTGCAACGACGTCGATAGGGCGCCCTCGCCAAGGAAACGCCGGAACAGGTTGGGAACGCGCCAGGCGGTGATGAACGCGTCGTAGATGGCCGACTGGTCGCCGAACAGGGCGGCCGAGATGATCTCGCGCACGAATCCGAGAATGCGCGACACGAGTGTCAGCAGGGAGACCAGCGCGGTGCGCCGGCCGAGCCGCTCGTGTCGGCGCGTCAGATCGAGCGCGCCGCCGCCCGGGTTGCCATCCTGTTGCAAGGCTGTTCGCGCGCGTGGGGACCGCTCGGGCTACTCGAGACTCTCGGCCGCGATGCGCTGGACCAGCTTGCCGTCGATCTGGCCCTTGTGCCTGGCCATCACCGCCTTCATGACCTTGCCGAGCTCCTGCTTGCTCTGGACATTCAGCTCGGTCATCAGCTCCGTCACGATACGACGGGTTTCGTCCTCGTCGAGCTGACGCGGCAGGTAGCCCTGCAACAGGCCGATCTCGACGCGCTCCTTGTCGGCCAGGTCGCTGCGCTCGGCCTTGTCGTACTGCTCGGCGCTGTCCTGACGGGACTTGACCGCCGATGCCAGGACAGCCAGAACATCGGCGTCCTCGAGGTCGCGGCCGAGCTCGATGCGCTTGTTCTTCATGGCCGCGAGCGCCATGCGCAGGGTATCCCGGCGCAGGTTTTCGCGCGCCAGCATGGCCGCCTTGATATCGGCCTCGACGTCTTGCCACAGCCCCATCATTCGCCTCCGCTCGTGTCGTCTTCGCCGTCGTCGCCGGACTCATCGCCCGCAGCGTCGTCGGGGGGCTCGTTCGGAGCCTCGGCCGCGGGAACGTCGATGATCTTGCCCAAATGCCTCTCCTCGCCCTCGGCTCCCTCACGATCGCGTGAGTAACGCTCGAGATCGCGCTCGGAGATGACCTCCATCGAGACGAGCTTGTCGTCCGCCTTGAGGTTCACGAGGCGCACGCCCTGGGTGCTGCGCCCCATGCTCGAGATCTCGGAGATCGGCGTGCGCACGATCATCCCACCCGAGGTGATGAACATCACATCGTCGCCGGGCATGCACTTGGAGACCGCAACCACCGGACCGTTGCGGTCGCTGATGCGGATCGAGATGACGCCCTGTCCGCCACGGCCCTTGAGCGGGTAATCCGTCAGCGACGTGCGCTTGCCGTAGCCATTCTCGCAGGCAGTCAAGAGCTCGGCGCCCTCCTCGACCACGATCATGCCGACGACTACGTCGTCGTCCTTCAGGCGGATACCCCGCACGCCGCGCGAGGTACGTCCCATCGCGCGCGCACCGGCTTCGTCGAAGTGGATCGCACGGCCACCCCTGGCACTGATGACGATCGTGTCGCCCGGTGAAGACAGTGCGACACCGACGACCTCGTCGCCCTCTTCGAGCAAGATCGCCCGGATACCACCCTTCTTGGGCCTTGAATAGGCTTCGAGCT
>JBLHKW010000037.1:0-36228 GCA_047618565.1 Planctomycetota bacterium | reverse complement strand
CACTCGAGCGGGACGCCTCGCGCCTCGAACTCGCGCAACCGGTAGCGCTACGCGTGGACGCCGGAGCGCTCGAGATCGAGATCGAGCCGCTGCGCATGAGCGGGAGCGCGGGCAGTCTCACCCTCGAAGGCCACCGCAGAGACGGCGACATTCTGGCCACGGCGGTCGCCGAAGCGCTGGACCTGTCACAGTTCCTCGCCCCGCTGTCTGTTTCCCCGGGTGGTATCGATGCTCGCCTGGCCCTCGAACTGAAGGGAGGCGAGCTGCAGCTCGAAAGCGCGGGCAGCGTCGCTCGCTTCAGTCGGGTCGAACCGTACGACCTCCTGAGCGCGCGCTGGTCCGTCGCTCTGGCCGACGGAATCCTGAAGGTCGATCAGCTGCAGCTCGAGGAACAGGGCGTCAGCCTGACATCGCTGACCGCGCAGCTGCCCTTCGATCCCATGACCATGACGCTTGCGCAGGCTGGCAACGTGCGCATCGACGGGACGGTCAACATCCCCACGAACTGGGCTGGGCGGGTCCCGCTGCCCGAAGAGCTCGGCACGCTCGCGGGTTCCGTGCGCAGCGAGATCCACGTGGCCGGGCTGTGCAATGATGTGCGCGGCACGTTCAGCTGCAATGCGACGGACGTACAGCTGGATGGCGCGTCGGTAGCGCACTGTTTCGAGGCCCCCGCACGCATCGACCTCGCGCTCCAGTTCGAGGATTCCGTCGCAGCAACCCTGGCGACCGATCTACCGGGCCTGGCGCAGATCGATGGCAGTGGCCGCATCTTGGCAGGTCTCGATCTCGGACGCTTCTTCGAGGACAGCGCGGCAGCCGTCGCGGACTGGCGCGCAGCCGCGCTCGACGGACAGGCACGCCTGGAGATCGAGGATCTGGCGCGACTGACCCGTCCGCTGGAGGCCATTCGCCGTCTCGAAGGGCGCCTGGTCGCAAACCTGAAGGTCGCTGGTTCCTTCGGCGACCCACAGCTCGATGGCGACGCCACCCTGGACGAGGGCGCCCTCAGGCTCAATTCAGAGATGCCCACCCTCGAACACCTGAACGCGAAGCTGCACTTCGACGGCCGCTCGGCGCAGCTCGTGGACGTGCGCGCGGAACTGGGAGCAGCGCCGGTAGTCCTGGGCGGTGACGTCGACTGGAGCGAACGCCCGCTGCAGCTGGATCTGCGCATCCAGGGCGAAGAGCTGCTGCTACTGCGCACGCCATCCGCGCGCCTACGGGCGGACACGGACCTGCGCCTCAGCGGCACGACCGACCAGCTGCACCTGGAGGGCAAGCTCGGACTACGCGCCTCGCGCATCCTGCACCAGATCGACCTGATGCCGCGCATCTCCGGGCTGGCAGCGGGTGGCGCGGTACGCGCGAACTCGAGAGGCTTCCAGTTCTTCTCGCTACGCAGCCCAGCACTCGCGAACATGAGCCTGGACCTCGATATCGACACGGTCGATCCCGTACGGCTGACCACCAACGTGGCCAGCAGCTCATGGGCTGTGCATCTGCGCATCCAGGGGACGGGCGGTGTGCCCCTCCCTGAGGGCGAGATTCTCATGACGGACACGCGCCTCAAGCTGCCCGCTGGCGTGATGACCTTCGAATCCGGACGTGTGCTCTTCTCGCAGGAGAACCCGTTCATTCCGACACTCGAGCTGCGTGGAGAGACACGCCTTGCGGGCTACGACGTGTCGATGCAGGTGACGGGCCCTTACGACCGCCCCGAAGCGCAGCTCTCGTCGTCGCCGCCACTCGCCGACGCGAGCGTACTCATCCTGATACTGACGGGCACACCGCCGGCCGACGGAGAGCGCAGCTCGAGCGAGCGCGCCGCGCAATCCATCACCCTTTACCTGGCCAAGGACCTCCTCCAGCGCATCGGCTCGCAGTCCCTCGATGATAATTCGGAGTCCCTGCTCGATCGACTGGAGATCATCCAAGGCCGCGAGGTCTCCAAGTCGGGGACCGAGACCACGGAGGCCTCGCTCCGGATGCGCGACGGCATATGGAGTGATCGCGATGCCTTCTACCTCGTCGGCGAACGCGACCTGTACGAGGAATACAACCTGGGGCTGCGGATCGTGTTCCGTCTCGAATGAAGGGCCTCGCATTCATTCTCCCGGGGCTTCTCGGATGGCTTCCGGCGCTCTCGGGCTGCAACGCGTCGGCGACCCTGTACGGCACCGAAACCCGTGAGTACGAGGTGCACTTCGAGGGCAACGACTCTGTCAGCGAACATCGTCTGCTGGCCATGATCCAGCTCGATCTCGACGACTTTGACCGCTCCGGTCACCGCGCGGCCTACATCGATGACGCTGCCTACGACCTCGAGATCGGCTATCGAAGCCTGGGCTTTCCATTCACGACCGCCAGCTACGAGGTCGCCGGCGAGCCACCGGCGAGCGAGGTTCGCTTCGTCATCAGCGAGGGCCCACGCACGGTGCTCGACGGCGCGCAGTTCATCGGCATGGAACGTCTGACGGACGCCAATTTCGACAGCAATCTCGCCAGCAGACGAACCGCGGCCCTGGTCGGCGCAAGGCCCTACTACGTGGAGAGCGACATAGAAGGCGCCCTGTCCGCGATGGAGCGCGAGTATGTCGAGCTCGGCCACCTGGACGTGAAGATCGATCTACTGCGGACCGACTTCAACGAGGACCGCTCCGAGGCGCGCATCGTCGTCAACGTGCAAGAGGGCCGCGCCTACCGGATCGACGACATCCAGGTGCTCTGTGACTCCCTGTCCGCCGAACAGATCGACGCCTACGAGCGCAAGCTCGAAGAGACCGACGCTCTCGCGGAGCGCGTGTGGCGCGCACGCACGGGCTACGAGTTGCGCGGCATGCTCGTGGAAGCACTCAGCTCCGAGGGCTTCGCCGACGCCACCATCGCGTACGAACACACGCTCAACACGGACGACGCCACCGTGTCCCTGACCTACGAGCTCAGCCTGGGACCCCAGGTGCGCATCAGGCAGATCCTCTTCCCGGAAGGCCTGCAGACCAAGGCGAGCTTCATCCGATCGCGCGTGAAGCTACAGGCCGGCGACATCTACGACAGCAAGAAGGTACGCGAGAGCGTTCGCACTCTGTACGACACGGGCCTGTTCAAGCGCGTCTCGATCGAGCTCGACGAAGGAACGGGCACGGAACGCGACCTGCTCGTCGAATTCGTGGAGGCGCCCTCGGGCGAGGTCTTCGTGGAGCCCGGTTACGGTTCCTACGAGCGCGCTCGACTGCGCGTCGGGTTCCGTGAGAAGAACCTGTGGGGCAGCGGTCGATTGCTACGCGTCGAGTCGACCGTCAGCGACCGCGCACAGCGTGGGACCGTGAGCATCACCGACCCCTGGTTTCTGGGATCCCGGTTCAGCGCCGACTTCGCCCTGCGCTACGACCGGCGCGAGCTGCCGTCATTCACCGATGAGAGCCAGAGCGCGGGTGTTTTCTGGACGCGCGACTGGGCTGCACAGCACACCACATCCTTCGGCTACCAGTTCCGTCGTTCCCAGGTGAGCGATGTGATCGTCACGGACACCACGACGCCCAATCCCGAGGATGAGATCAACATCTCATCGATCCAGGCCACGCAGCGGTTTGATACGCGCGACAACCTGTTCCTGCCCGGGAACGGCTGGTTCAACGAGGTCGCCGTGGAGTATGGCGACGAGGCGCTCAGCTCCGAGCTGGATTTCCTGCGCACGTCTCTACGCTTGAGCGCCTTCACGATTCCGTACGGGCGGACGGTGCTGGCCGGCGCGTTCCGGACAGGCATCATCCAGCCGACCCAGGGCAAGTCGTCGATCCCGTTGCAGGAGCGCTATTTCAACGGGGGCCAGACATCCGTTCGGTCGTTCCGATTCGGCGAACTCGGGCCCAAGGATGCCGACGGCAACCCGCTCGGTGGGGAGACCTACACGACCGCCAACATCGAGCTGCGGCAACCCCTGAGCGCTCGCATTCAAGGCGCGCTCTTCCTCGACGCGGGCAACGTCACGCAACGACACCACGACTACCTCGACTTCGCCGGAGTCGAGCTCGGGGTGGGGCTTGGCCTGCGCTACCTGCTGCCCATCGGCCCCGTGCGCCTGGACGTCGGATTCAATCCGGATCCCGACATGGGCGACCCGGACTACGTCGTCCACTTCTCGATCGGCATGGCCTTCTGAGACCCCACCGCAGCACCCACGTACAGGTGCTGACCCAGGGCCCGTAATTTCTTATGAGGATTCCCAGAGGGTGACACCAAACTGCGCCGATCTTCTGGATGCGACGGTCCCGCGTCCGACCGAACACATGCCTTGCCCCACGACAACCCTCCGCAACGCCATCACGCTGGCTGCGCTCGGCGCCAGCCTTTGCTGCGGCGCCAGCTGTCGCGCCGACGGGGCGACAGAGCCCGTGCTCCCGACGCTGCCGGCCCCCAGCGCGGCCACCGACACGGAGCTACAACCCACTCCGCCAATCCAGCAACGGTTCAGCAGCCGTAGTCGCGCGGGAACCTATCTGATCACCTGGGAGTCGATCGGCGGGCCGATCCCCCTGAACGAGTTATTCGAGCTGGACGTGACGCTCATGCTCGCGGGCGACGCGCCGGTCCCGGTCACCGGCGCGCAGGTCTACGTGCAAGCGTCCATGCCACAGCACAACCATGGCATGCTGCGCGAGCCGCAGTCCCGCGAGGTGCAGCCGGGGCGTTATCGCGTCGAGGGCATGCTGCTTCACATGACCGGCTACTGGCAGATCTCTCTCGACGTCGTCAAAAATGGCATCGCCGAGTCCACGGACTTCGAAGTGACGCTCGAATGAGGGCGGCCTGGATCATCGTCGTGGCGTTGACCGGATCGTGCCGGTCGTCGAACGCGCCAACGCCTGCGGACGCCGAGGGCGAGCAGGCGACGAACGGCGGTGCGCCCAGGGTACCCTTCAGTGCGCGCGAGATCGAACGCATCCTCGGCATGTCCCCGCTGCCGGAGACAGCGCCGGATACCACCAACGCCGTCTACGAGAACGAGCACGCTGCGCGCCTGGGTCAGGCGCTGTTCTTCGACAAGCGCCTCTCCAAGAGTCAGGATACGGCCTGCGTCACCTGTCACGACCCGGCCCATGGCTGGACGGACGGCAAGCCCCTTTCGGAAGGTGTCACCAGGCTCGACCGCAACGCGCTGTCGATCTGGAACGTGGCCCACAACCGCTGGTTCTTCTGGGATGGGCGGACAGATTCGCTCTGGAGCCAGGCCCTGACGCCACTTGAGCATCCCCTCGAACACGCCAGTTCACGGCTCCAGATCGCCCACGTGATCCACCGGGATCCCGATCTCAATGCAGCCTACGAGGCGATCTTCGAGCCGCTTCCCGACCTGGCCGACGAAGGGCGCTTCCCTCCCACCGGACGTCCCGTCTCCGAACGCGAACTCGCCTGGATCGAGGACCTTGCGCGCCGCAAGCAGGCCGACGGCCTGGCGCCCGAACACCAGCACCGTGCCGGCGCGCACTTCATCCACCCGCACCAGCGCAGCTGGGACGAGATGCAGCCCGCCGATCAAGAGAGCGTGACCCGCATCTTCGCCAATGTCGGCAAGTCGATCGCCGCGTTCGAGCGGCGCATCGTCGCGAGCGCGTCCGCTTTCGATGTCTTCGTCGAGGGGTTGAGAACCCGGGACGCCAGCAAGCTAGCGGCGCTCGACGCCTCGGCACAGCGCGGATTGAAACTCTTCATCGGACGCGCCGCTTGCCACATCTGCCACCAGGGGCCGAGCTTCAGCGACCGTGAGTTCCATGACATTGGAATCCCGCCATCTAGCGCTGTCGCGCCCCCCGACCGGGGCCGGATCGACGGACTGCTGATGCTCAAGGAGTACCCCTTCAATGGAGCCGGGCGCTGGTCGGACGACCCGGACGGCGCAGGCCGCGAGCGGATCGCGTTCCTGCCAACCCACGGCCACGGCAGCGGCGCCGAGTTCAAGACGCCTTCGCTCCGAAACGTCGCGGTGACGGGGCCCTACATGCACCAGGGCCAGATGCCTACACTGAGCAGTGTCCTCGACCACTACTCGAACGTCCCCGACACTCCGGAAAACGTCCTGACACCCCTGAACCTGAGCGCCGCAGAGCATGAAGACCTGCTGCGTTTCCTGGAATCGCTCACGGACACGAACATCGACGAGCGCCTGACCCGGCCGCTCCCACTTAGCCGATGACTATGTGGCTCCCCAAGCTGGCGCGAAGACTGCACCGTTGGGGTGCAGCACTCGTAGCATTGCCGGTTGTCGTGATCCTGGTCACCGGGGTGATCCTGCAGCTTAAAAAAGACGTGGACTGGGTCCAGCCGCCGACCCAGTACGGCACGGCGGTCACGCCGACACTCTCCTTCGAGCAGGTCCTGGAGATTGTGCGCGGCGTCCCCGAGAGCGACATCGACACATGGGACGACGTCGACCGCCTCGACGTGCGCCCCGGCAAGGGCATGTTGAAGGTGCGCGCGAAGAACAGCTGGGAGGTGCAGATCGACTCCTCAACCGGCGAAGTGCTACAGGTCGCGTACAGGCGCTCGGACCTGATCGAGAGCATTCACGACGGTTCCTTCTTCGCAGATGCGGCCAAGCTCTGGCTCTTCCTACCGGCAGGCGTGATCCTGCTCGGCCTCTGGCTGACGGGCGTCTACCTCTGGCTGCTGCCCCACATCATCCGCCGCAAGCGCCTCAGGCGGCGCGCCCGAAGCTGAGGCTGGCCGGCCCGATAACGCGATGCGAGACAGACTGACATTACACGCCATCGAAAACGATGGATCGGTACGCGCGGCCCCGGCGCCGCTGTCCGATATCGCCCAGCAGGTCGCGCGCGCCACCGCCGACATGTACGTGACGAACGGATTCGACAAGCCCTGGATCGGCTACCTGGCCGCGCTCGATGAACGCGTCGTCGGCACGTGTGGGTTCAAGACGCCGCCGCGGGCGGGCAGGGTCGAGATCGCGTACTTCACGTTTCCCGACTTCGAGGGTCGCGGGATCGCAACCCGCATGGCGTCAGCACTCCTGGCACTGGCCCACGAGCAAGCTGCGGCAACTCTGGTGGCGGCGCAGACCCTCCCGGTTCGCAACCCGTCGCACCGCATCCTCGAGAAGCTCGGGTTCCGTCACGTGGACACCATCCAGCACCCCGAAGACGGCACGGTCTGGGAATGGCAACACGATCCGCGCGGAGCCGCGTCGGATACTGAGTAAGCCTGCGGTAGATTCCCGCCCGGGATCTCCGCGCGCGCTGGAAAAGGCGTGGATCTCGGCACGCGGCCGACGGCGCCCGTTAGGATGGGCGCCCGCCAACGCCATCCGTTCCCAGGTGCCAGGCACCGGCAGTCCAGCGCCGACGCCACGGAACGGCACGTGTCCCCGTCACCACATCCTGCGAAGAGAGCGACCGTCATGTCCAAGCGTCTTGCCCTGATGGGCATCTTGATGTCATTCGCCGCGGCCATCACCGCGCCCAAGGCCGATTGCGCCGAGACCACCATGACTCCGGAGTTGCTCTGGAAGCTTGGACGTATCGGTGGCTCGACGATCTCGGCCGGCGGGCATTGGGTCGCGTTTGCCGTGCGCCACTACGAGCTGGCCGAGGACAAGGGCACGTCGACCGTGCACATCCACGACGTCACGACCGGGAAGACTCGCGCAGTGCTTCACGACTGGGCCAGCGTCGGCGGACTGCAGTTCGCTCCGAGCCCGATCGGCGAGCGCCTGTTCTTCACTGGCGGCTCGGGAGCCAGTGACCTGGCCCCTCAGGTGTGGGCGCTCGACCCCGTGGACGGCGGCCTGCTCCAGGTCACCGACATCGAGGATGGTGTCTCGGGCCTGAAGGTCTCCCCCACCGGCAAGCACCTGCTGTTCGCGCTCGACATCAAGCTCGACATGGAGGTACCCGAGCTCTACGAGGACCTGCCCAAGGCCGACGCGCGCATCATCGACTCGCTGATGTACCGCCACTGGGATGCGTGGCATGACTACAAGTACAGCCACCTGCATGTCGCGGCCATGGATTCAGCCGCGCATGCCGAAGATGCCGTCGACCTGATGCAGGACATGAAGGTCGACTGCCCCGTGCCGCCCTTCGCCGGGTCCGAGCAGTACAGCTGGTCACCGGACGGCAAGGAGGTTGCCTTCACCATGAAGGAGGTCGAGCGCTGGGCGGAATCGACCAACAGCGACGTCTATGTGGTCTCGATCGATGCCCCTGAGATGCACAAGAACCTGACCGCAACCCAGCCCGGTTACGACAACGACCCGGTCTACTCCCCGGATGGGAAGACCATCGCGTACCACTCGATGGAACGCCCCGGGTTCGAAGCCGATCGCAACCGCGTGATGCTCTACAACCGTGCGTCGGGCGAGACGCGCGAGATGACGGCCGGCCTGGACCAGATGGCCCACGGTGCGACCTGGCTTCCGGGCAGCGACGCGATGCTCTTCACCTCCGAATGGCGCGGGACGAACCAGCTCTTCCGGATGGACAGCGCCGGCGGCGAGGCCAAGCAGGTAAGCCAGGGACGCTTCAACTGGGGCCTGGTCGACGTCTTTCCCGATGGCAAGCGCGCCCTGATGACGTTCATGGACATGACCCGTCCGCGGGAACTCGCCATCGTTTCGCTCGCCGACGGTAGCAGCGACACGATCACCGATGTCAACGGCGAGATCTACGCCGAGCTGCAGCTGCCGCGCATCGACGAACGCTGGGTCGAGGCCACCGACGGCGAGAAGATCCACTGCTGGGTGATCTACCCGCCGAACTTTGACGCGAGCAAGAAGTGGCCTCTCTTGACCTACTGCCAGGGCGGCCCCCAGGGCCAGATCGGCCAGTGGTTTTCCTATCGCTGGAACTTCACCCTGATGGCCTCCATGGGCTACGTCGTCGTCGCGCCCAACCGACGCGGGCTGCCCGGGTTCGGCCGTGAATGGAACGATGAGATCAGTGGCGACTGGGGCGGTCAGGCGATGCAGGATCTGCTGGCGGCGACCGACTCGATGCTCGGCGAGTCCTACATCGATCCGGAACGGACCGGCGCCATCGGTGCCAGCTTCGGCGGCTACTCGGTCTACTGGCTGATGGGCAACCACGAGGACCGCTTCAAGACCATGATCGCCCATTGCGGTGTCTTCAACCTTGAGTCCATGTACGGCTCGACCGAAGAACTTTTCTTCGTGAACTGGGACCTGGGCGGCCCCTACTGGAAGAGCCCCGAGGTCAAGCAGAGCTACGATCGCTTCTCCCCGAACCGTTTCGTAGGCAACTGGGAAACGCCGTTGCTCGTGATCCACGGCCAGAAGGACTTCCGGGTCCCGGTCACCCAGGGCATGGAAGCCTTCAATGCGGCCCAGATCCAGGGCGTGCCTTCGCGCTTCCTGTACTACCCGGAAGAAGGTCACTGGGTCATGAAGCCGCAGAATGGAGTCCTGTGGCACCGCGTTTTCTTCGACTGGCTCGGCCGCGCCTGCCAGCCTGAAGTCGAGACCGGCCCCTGATCGCCCGACCGGGCCGCCGATGACCGCGCCCCCGAAGCAACGCCCGAAAGCGTCGAGCATCCGCAGCGCGTTCGCGACCATTATCTGGCCGCGACGCAAGCGGATCGCGCTCGGGTTGTTGCTCATCCTGATCAATCGCCTGTCGGGCCTCGTCCTGCCGGGCTCGACCCAGGTCCTGCTCGATCAGGTGATTCCCGACAAGGACACAGCCCTGCTCGCGCGCCTGCTGGGCGTGGTTGGCGGCGCCGTCGTGCTGCAGGCCATATCGGCCTTCCTGCTCACGCGCTGGGTCGGTATCGAGGCCCAGCACCTGATCTCCGAGCTGCGCGTGAAGGTCCAGAAGCATGTCCTGCGGCTGCCCGTCAGCTACTTCGACAGCACCAAGTCAGGCGCACTGGTGGCGCGCATCATGCGCGATGTCGAGGGCGTCCGGAACCTCGTCGGCACCGGCCTGGTGCAGCTCGTGGGCGGAACCCTGACCGCGATTGTCGCGTTCAGCTTGATGTTGCGCATCGATGCGCTCATGACCGTCAGTGCACTCTTACCCCTGGCGGTCTTCGGAATCGTGTCCATGAAGGCCTTCTCGGTCGTGCGCCCGATCTTCCGCCAGCGCGGCGCGATCCACGCGGAGGTGAGCGGGCGTCTGACCGAGTCCCTGGGCGGCGTGCGGGTCATCAAGGGCTTCAATGCGGAGGATCGTGAAGAGCGCGTGTTCGCGGCCGGAGTCGAGCGCCTCTATCGCAACGTGCGCAAGTCGATGACCGCCACCAGCCTGCTGGCCTGCGCCGGGACCCTGTTGATGGGCGTGGTCAGCGTGATCCTGATGGGCATCGGTGGACAGCGCATCATCAGCGGTGAGATCGACGTCGGCCAGTTCGTGGCACTGACTCTCTACCTGGGCTTCCTGGTGGCACCCGTCATGCAGATGGCCAACATCGGGACCCAGATGACGGAGGCCTTCGCGGGCCTCGACCGCATGGATGAGCTGCTCGCGGTGCCGACGGAAGCGGAAGACGAACGCCGTGTGCACGAGCTCAAGAACCTGGGCGCGATCACCTTCCGGGACGTGTCCTTCGCGTACGAGGGCGGGAACGACGTCCTGCGCGACATCTCCTTCGTGGCGCCCAAGGGAACAGTGACAGCACTGGTCGGCAGCTCAGGCTCCGGGAAGACCACCCTCGCGGGGCTGGCGGCCTCGTTCATCAGTCCCAGCGACGGCGTCGTCGACGTGGCCGGAGTCGACCTCTCGACCGTGACGCTCGACAGCTTCCGCTCGCGCATGGCCGTGGTGCTGCAGGATGACTTTCTGTTCGAGGGCACGATCCGCGAGAACATCCTCTTCGGAAGGCCACAGGCGGACGCCAAAGATCTGGCGAGCGCCGTGAGTGCAGCCTACGTCGACGAGTTCACGGACCGTTTCGATGACGGGCTCGAGACCGTCATCGGAGAGCGTGGCGTGAAGCTCTCCGGCGGGCAGCGACAACGGGTCGCCATCGCGCGCGCCCTGCTAGCGGATCCACAGCTGCTGGTTCTCGACGAGGCCACTTCCAACCTGGATGGTGAGAGCGAGCGCTACATCCAGGAGAGCCTGGCGCGCCTGATGCGAGGCCGAACGACCTTCGTCATCGCTCACAGGCTCTCGACGATCCGCAGCGCCGACCAGATCCTGGTCATCGAGGACGGTCGCATCGCCGAACGCGGAACGCACGATGAGCTCATCGTCGCGGACGGCCGCTACTACGAGCTGCACACCTACCAGGCTCGCATCTGAGCGCGCGTTCAGTCGGAGGTCGGAAGCAGGGCCTGCACACGCTTGCGCAGGGACTCCGGCAGGCGTCGATCGATGGCCTCGAGGATCTCATCTGGCCGGTAGCGCGCGGAGAAATGGGTCAGCAGGATGGCCTCGTTCTCGAACAGATCCGCGCGCTCGGCCACCTCGTCGAGGTGAATGTGGCCGCGCGACCGGCACTCCTCGACCGAGACACGCTCGTCCACGAAGGTCGTCTCGAGGATCAGGCGCCGGGCCTGGCGCACGACCGATTCGCGCTCGACGACCTCGATCTGGCTGTCACCGATAAAGGCCAGCTCGGGTACCTCGACCGCATTCGTGACCTCGGTACCCGCCTGTCGAAGGTCGCGGATTTCGGTCGGATCAGCGCCCGCGTATTCGGGCTTCAACTTGTGACGCACGCTCCAGATACCGTAGCCCTGGCAACGGGAGCGATGGATCGATTGGAACGGGCGTGCGTATCGGCCCGGTGCCAGGCGCCAGGATTCGCCCGGAGCCAGGGGAACGAGGCGATGTGGCAGCTCCGATCCGTCCAGCCCACGCCACGCGTCGAACAGCTGCTCCAGGCCTGGCACCACGTGCGGCGGCACGATGTAGGTCGGCGGCGGCATGTGGCGCAGCGCGCGTGTGGCCGCGTGGGATGCGATCCCACCCAGATGATCGATGTGCGCGTGCGTGAAGAGCACCGTCGGGCGCAGGAGCGCTCCGGGCGGACAGCGCCCGATATCGAAGGCCAGCTTGTATTCAGGCACCTCGAGGCAGGTCTCGATGCCTCCGATCGAGACTCCGTGGATCTCCAGGCCGGTAAGGTCAACCATCAGAGCCCCCTACTCGCGGGCGGCGGCGCCCACTGACCTCAGGTGACCGCGTCCCAGCGCGCCATGTCCTCTTCGCGCACCTTGGTGTATTCCTCGAGGATCTGCCTCTGCTCGTCTCCGGCCTTCTGATCCGGATTCACAAACGTGCATCCGAACAGCACATTCGCTCCGGTCAATGTCCGATGCACGAGCTTCACGGGCGTATCGATCAAGGGCCCGTCCTTCTTGACCTGGAAGCTCACCTCGAACTCGCGGACATGCATGAACTTCTCGGCGTTCGCCACATCGAGCGAGAAGCCTAGCCCCATCCACGAGAGGTCGTTGATCGTCATACGCACCTGCTCGTGCTCCACCCTCGCACCGACCGGCAGTTTTTTGCCGAGCTCCGGCAGGACGCGCATGGCTTTCCGCCGGTTGAAGAAGCGCAACAGGGAGACGTCCAGCTGCTTGAACAGTCCCGCCACGTCGGTGAACTGCACGCCGTACAGGATGCCCTCCGCCTCTGAACCGCGCACGCCGACAACCATGCCCGGCGCGAGCACCTGCTTACCGGGGCCCAATGACACGAATGTCATCATCACGCCGGTGTCGATCGTCAGTCTCGGAGCGTCATCCGAATCGAAGCGAAACCCCACGCCGCCGGCGCTCATGTTGTCGATCGTCGCCTTGACCGTGGAGCCGTCCGCGGCCTGGACCGACAGACCCAGGGCGTGCTTCTTGCCCGGCGCCCGCCGGTAGTGCTCCCGAAGCTCCTGGGCCTTCTTTTTCTTGCGGTTGAAGAACATGGATATGATGGGGGTTCGTGCCAGCGGTTGCTCGGCGGTCCCAAGGCCGCCGGCGTGGGGCAGCGCTGGCCTTGCACCTGTAGATTGTGGTTTTTCGGGGAGTGCCTCAAGGCCCAATCCGGCCACCTTCGGAGAGAATCCCATGTTCATGACCCACCTCGAGTGCACCGCTTGCGAGGAACGGGCCAGCGCCACCGAGCTGCAGACCCTTTGCCCGGAATGCGGCAGTCCCTTGATCGCGCAATACGACCTCGAGGCCGCAGCCGAAACCCTGCGGCGGGTACCCGGAGGCATCGAGTTGGAGGGCTCGGCCGCTCGCCCAGCGGGCCTGTGGCGCTGGCACGAGGTGCTTCCGCTGGCGAACCGAGAGGCGGCCGTGTCCCTTGGCGAAGGCGCCACCCCCCTCCTGAGGCTCCCGAGGCTTGGAAAGGAACTGGGGGTCGACCTTTGGATGAAGGACGAATCCCAGAACCCCACGGGGTCATTCAAGGACCGGGGCATGAGTGTTGCAGTCAGCATGGCGCTTCAGCTCGGGGCGCGTGCGCTCGCCACGCCCTCGGCCGGCAACGCAGGTGGGGCACTGGCCGCGTACGGGGCGCGCGCGGGACTACCCGTACACCTCGCCATGCCGCGCGACGTGCCGATGGCAAACCGCATCGAGGCACAGCTCTGCGGAGCCCACGTGACCCTGATCGACGGCACGATCTCCGATTGCGGCAAGTGGATCGCCGAACAGAAGGAAGAACACGGGTGGTTCGACCTGTCGACGCTGAAGGAGCCCTATCGGGTCGAGGGAAAGAAGACCATGGGCTACGAGCTCGTCGAGCAACTCGGCTGGAGAACACCCGCGACGATCCTGTACCCGACAGGCGGTGGCACGGGCCTGGTCGGCATGTGGAAGGCCTTCCACGAGATGCGGACGCTCGGATTGCTGGACCCGGATGCACCGCTGCCACGCATGGTCGCGGTCCAATCGACCGGCTGCGCGCCCGTCGTCGACGCTTTCCGCTCCGGCGCCGAGCGAGCCCAGGCCCCCGCCGATCCCCACACTGTCGCGGCCGGCCTGCGTGTCCCGGGCCCGATTGGGGACCGCTGGATGCTGCGTGTGCTGCGCGAGAGCGAGGGCGCAGCGATCGCCGTCACGGATGAGGAACTGCTCGCGGGGTGTGGGCGCATCGCACGCAATGAGGGTGTTTTTTGCGCGCCCGAGGGGGGCGCGCTGGTCGCTGCCCTCGAACGAGGACTGGCCTCGGGCGAGATCCCCTCGGACGGCGAGATCGTGCTCTTCAACACGGGTACCGGCCTGAAGTACCTCGACTGCTTCTCCTGAGGAACGAGCGCTCCGGCCGGCTCAGTGCGGCGCAACCCACATCTGCAACGCGATGATCCCGGCCTCCAGGATCGGGTCCGCCCCGTCGGAGAATGGCAGCGGCGCCGAGACCTCGACATCGGGATTCACGCCCCGGCCCTCGAGCAGGCGCGTGGTCCGACCGAGCGTGGTGCTCGGGAACATCAGCACCGCATCGTCGCCGACCCGTTCGAATGTGGCCGGGATGACCGCCCCGGCTGTCCGTTCGCCGACCACCAGGGCATCGCCAGAGGCCTGCATTCGGTAGGCGATCACCTCCTTGGCACTGCGCGTCCCGGCGTCGGTGAGCAGGACGACCGGACGCCCCCAGCTGCCTTGCGCGGCGAGTAGGCGCGTCAGGCGCGAGATCTCGCTGGCGTGGCCGCCTCGCCCACGTAGATCGAGGAGCAGGCCGTCGCATTCGGCAAATTCGTTGTCGAGCAGGCTACCGATCATTCCGCTCGCCTCGTTGGCCGCGATGAACCAGAGGTGCACGTACCCGAAACGACCCTGATCCTCGATGACGCGAGCGCTTGCCCGCGCGGCGTCACAACCGGAATAGGCCACGGCAGCCAGGCGCCCACACGAACGAAGACCGGGCGCACGCTCGACCCGGAGCTCAACCTCGTCGCCCGCGTCGCAAAGCAGCGCGTGCAGTGGCGGATCGGGCAGAGCAGCGTCGTCGGAGCGCCAGTCGAGACGCGCACTGTCCAGCGGTGCCTGGCCATCGATCTCCACAACGCGATCACCGCGGTGCAGACCGGCCCGGTCGGCCGGTCCACCCTCGAACACCCAGTCGATGAAGAACTCGTCACCCAGCCGCTTGAGCTGACACCCGAAGCTCGGAACTGCATTGCAGAAGAGCTCCGCCATCAACAGCTCGTGGGTATCCCGCGAGTAGAGGGCCAGGTGGCTGCTGGGCACGTTGGACAGGAACTCCTGCACGACCGCGCGCTCCTGCTCTCGACTGGTCGAGGACTCGGCCAGCGCCCGGTAGCGACGCTCCAGACCCGGGAGCAGATCGTGACAGAACTCGCGATCGTAATAGCGTCGCCGCATGACCCTGGCGACATCGTCGAAGAGGCCGCTGGGCCGCGCCGTCAGAGCTGCCGGCCCGCCGCCAGCCGCGAACGCGCTGCTCGCACGGGCCGCTCCAGCTGCAGGCCCGAGAAGCCCTGCCGCGCTCAACAGGACGGCCCACAGCCTCCTGCGCCGTCCGGAACAAGCTCTACCCGGAGCAGTCGGGCGACGTGGCAGTCTGCGGGACAGGTTCAAGGCCCTTCCTACGCATCACCACCTACATTCGTTGCCCAATTTGGGCCGCTTTTTGCCCGTCTACCGTCCTGCGCAGGTCAGGACGCCTCGCCGAGCACCTGACCGTCGCTATCGGTGACGCGCTTGTGCGCGAATCGCAGGGTCTGCTGACGCTGCATCTCGAGCGCCGCCTGCAGCGACTCGAGCTCGACCGCTTCCATGGCCATCAGCACATCTCCCAGTCGCTTGCGCGAGAGCTTCTGCAAGACCAGGGCACGATCGAGCTGCCCGGTGCGCAGGCAACCCATCTTGATCAACAGTTCGCCCAGGCGACTCTCGTTCACCATCTGGTAGGCAACATGACCAAAGTCCTCCGTCGGCGGATTCGCGATCGTGCGGCGGATCGCGGTGGACGACAGCGGCAGGTTCTTGCCATCGCGCCTGGTTCGCCGTACAGCGTTCGAAGTGGCCCAGCGTGCCGCGTCACGATCCAAGCCCGCGGGTGAATTGGGGGTGATCCGCAGCTTGAGTCCATGCGCCTCGCGGGACTCACGCGTGGCGAGTGTGCTCGCATCGTTGGGGTCCGCTGCCTGGCCACCCTCCGGCGGCGCCAGGGTCAGGGCCGAATCGACGAAGGCAATCACGTCGGTCGCGATCTGCATCGCCGCGGGCCCATCGAGGTTTCCGCGCCGCAGCAGGTGACCGAACATCACCTGTAGCGCGTCGGTCAGCGAGCTCAACAGCCCCCAGGGCCCGTCCTCGATACGCCGGGTCAGATCGCCCAGCTGCTCGCGCGTCTCGAACAAGCGAGAGCGGTCACCGTCGGAGCACTGGGCCAGAGAGGCCTGCAGGCTTGCGACAAGCTCGTGGTGCGGGTTGCCGTTCACGGGGCGGGAGCCGGAAATCTGCTCGTTCATGCTGTCGTGCCCTGGCGCCAGAATGAGCGGCCGGCCTCAGTTATTCGGGAGGAGGAGCAAGGAGTCACTTGCCCTATCGACAGCCGACCGCGGAGACTTGCGGCCGCTTCCAGAACCCCTCAGAACTGGAAATAAACGCCGATCGTGGCGGAGCTGAACTCCGCATCGTCGACGGCCTCGCTCAGCGCTTGATCCTGGATGCGGACCCCCGTCACGCTCCCGATGAGATGGGCCCAGGGCGACAGGCGGTAGGTCGCGGAGACGAAAAGGAAGGTGTCCGAGAAGCCCGGCTGGTGCTGGGTGAGCGCGAGCGTCGGCTCGCACTCCTCGAGGCGATCCTGGCCGCTCGACATGGCCATCCCCCAGCGTGATCCCAGGTTGTGCACCGAGACGGCGCCATGGTTCATGCGGTCCACCGAGGCCCAGTCCACCGCCAGATCGGCCAGGGCGTCGGCGCGGGCTGTGCTGAGGTCGAGGTCCAGAGACAGCGGCAACGCCGCCAGCGCTTCGGGTACGCCGCTGGCCTGCGCCGCTTCCGGCGTCGGAGCCGGGTCGGGCTCGCCCACTTGGCCGGCGAGTTTCAGCTGCGACACGACCTGCGGCTCGACGGCCGCATCAGCCGAGACGCGCGACCCGAGCGCTCGGGGAGCGCTACACGCCGTCGAAAAAAGTCCAAGTGCCACGCTCAGCGCGACGAGATCTTGCCTGCCCAAATATCCACCCTTGCCATACCAGGTCCCCGTCCTCACACCCCATCACGCCGCGCTCTGCTCTGCGCAGCTGACGATCTACCGGGCGAGCCACGCCCATCAGGTGTATTCGGCGGTCACGGGGGACCGACCGAAGCAAGAGTAAGGGGAATTGCCGGAATCGTATGGGCCAATCCTCAGGATCTGGCTGGCAGCACTCAGCTCTGGCTGATCTCGGCCTCTACGGGCCGCAATCGGCGCCCGATCTGGCGCAGCACCTGCTGGGCCACCTGCCCCGGACCATACCCGTTGGGCAGGCGCACGAACGGCTTCTTGTGCTTGATGCAAAGGTCCTTGAAGAAGTCGTAGAGCGGCGCGGGAAGCCTCATCGCGATCAGAACCAGGTTGACCTCGGGCCGCACGATCTCCTGCTCGAGCGCCTGCTCGACAGTCTCGTCCTCGTGCAGTTCTATCCAGTGCAGTGCGGCCAGGCTAAACTCCTCTTCCAGAGCGGCCTTGGACGGCTCCCGCTCGCGTCGGGCGAAGAGCGCAACGGTGCGGCCGGCCAGCAGCTCCCGTGCGCGCTGCAACAGGTCCTCGCGCGAGCGCCAGCGCTCCGCCGCACTCGCCTCGCCTGCAGAACCAGACTCGGGACTGGCATGCACGAGCTGCTCCAGGTCTGCCGGCAAGGCCAGATCCGGGGGCAGAATGGCTTCCAGCGGTGACAGCACCGCGGCCGCGTTGCCGACCGAATAGCCCGCGCGACACCAGTCGGTAGCCACCTGAAGCAGAGTCTCCCAATCGGCGCCCTCGAAGGACTCGGCGGAACAGACCTTGCCGCAGTGGAATCGCAGCTTGCCCAGCAAGCGCTGTTGTTCGTCGGCGACCGTGCGCTCTCGCTCAAGGGTCCGGTCCAGCTTGCGCAAGCGCTCGGCCAGATCCTCACTCGCGCAGCATTCCGCCGGATCGTCGAGACGCATGTGACGATCGACGTAGATCCTGTGGCGCGTGGTCTGCCCCTTCAGCCATAGGAAGAGGTCGTGTTGATCGCTGTCCGCATAAACCTCTGCGCCGACGAGCACGCACAGCAACGCCGACTGGGCCTCGGCCAGCAGGTACAAAAGCTCGGTAGGAGGCGCGCCATCGAGATGACCGGCATTGCGCAGGTGAAGGACGATTCCGGCCGCCAGGGACACGTTGCCGTAACAGGCAGATAACACCGCCAGGCCACGGTCCTTGGGCATCGCCGCCTCGCCTGACAGTACCCCGAGCAACCCCGCGGGAACGTCCTCGGCGAAGGGCTGCAGGCTCTCGCGAACAGCGCTCGCACGCTCGGAACTCGGATCGCTCTTGGCCGCTAGTTCATAGGCCGTCGCCTTGCAGGCCGAGCGCTCGGCCACGCGCTCCAGATTAACATCCTGGGTCTCGCGCTGGCGACGGGCATCCGAATGGTCTTCCACGAGGTGGACCACGCGCCGTTCTCCGGACATCGACAGGACCTTCTGTCCGAGCCGCTCATTCCCGGCGGTGCGCCCATTGGAACTGTGCCCGTTCCCGCTGACGTCGGCCTTGTCCAGTTCTCGTCCGAACCATCGGTGCATATCGCGCATCGCACGCGCCAGCTCAGGCCGCGTTGCGGCCAGCTCGAGCAGACCCTCGGCGACGATCCGGCTGGCTTCCGGCAATTCGGACGGGAACTTGTTCTCCACGTCTGTATCCCTCGGTTGGCGACTCGGGGCTGGCGAACTCGGGCGGTGATTCCGACCGGACAAGTTGATCAGTGGCGCGCAACCGCGAGCAACGCACCACTCGGCTGCCGAGTATAGGGTCTGAGATCGCGGCTCAATAACCTTTCAGTGTTCGTGATGGAGATGCGATCGCGTACATGGACGCGCGCCGACCGCGAAATATAGTTACAACGCCGTAACAGGGGCGGCGTCCCGCCGGCACGGTGCGGGTTGCGAGCGAGACGCGTACACAATTGCATTGCTCAGAAGGCGCCTCTTTGCGCGCATAACTCGCGGGCACGTGCTGGCGAAACTGACCGGATTATTATTTCGCAGCCCTGCGCAAGCCGCGCGACCGGCCCGCGCCGCCGGACGCGGGCACGTCACGGATCGGGCCAAAACTTAACTTTTCCATCTGAAGGGACTGGCTTCGGTCGTGATCCCATGATTCGGGCGGTCGGTCGGGGCGACCTGTCCGATCCCTCGAAACGGGCATGGACGAACGTCCGCTGAATGCACGCGGGCAGCCGCCATGTGCGCCGATCAGGCCCGGGCAGCCGATTTCGGCACGGAATCACCCAAAAGGGATGGGACGGAAAGCGCCGCATGCCGATGAAAAGGGAGTTCCTGGCCCGCTGCCCCCCCCCATTGGGGCGCTCCTGCGCGCTTGCCACGGCGCAGAAACCGACGAAACAGGAGATGGGCGAGCGAAAACGGGACAGCTGTCGCTAATTAGTAGTGCGGGCCGCCGAATAGCCACCACGCTTGGTCGACCGCCCGCACCCTGGATCTCGCTCGCACGAACGCAACATGGTGAAACTCCCCAACAAGTCGCACAGCTTCCGCCTGAAGCCACTGCAGGTCAGTGGCTTCCCGCACCCGGTCAATCCGGTTGACGAGCGCATCACCCTGGGCCGTGCCGCTGGCAACGACATCGCCCTGACGGGCGGCGACTTCCCGTCCGTTTCGGGCGAGCACGCAACGCTCGAGATGCGTGAAGACGTTCTCACTCTCGAGGACCATGGCTCGCGGAACGGGACCTATGTGAACGGCACGCTGATCGACGAGCCGACGCCCGTAGGCCCGGGCGACGTCATCCAGCTCGGATCGATAGGGCCACGCTTCGTGGTCATCACCGCCACGCCGCTCTCCGAGACCATGTTCGTGGACGCCAACGCCCTGCGACCGGCGAGCGACGATTCCGGCCTCTCCGAGACGCGCGTCCACAGGCTCGTCGAACGCCAGTCCCGCCGTCACACGCTTTCCATCGCCGCCCTGGTCGTGCTCGGGACCGTCTCCGCGGTGCTCTGGGGCCGACACATCATGCTGCAGGACAGGGCGACCGACGAGCGCATCAGCGAGCAGCTCAGCCAGGCCCAGGTCAACCGGGATACGCAGATGGCGACGCTCCAGGCGCGCGCTCGCACGCTTGAAGAGGCCACGGCACGACGCGAGGAGACCACGGATGAACAGCGACACAACTACGAACAGCGGCTCGAGCAGATGGAGCAGGAGAAGGCTGCCATCGAGCGCAGTCGCAGCGTCCTGCAGGCGCGCTTCGACAAGCTCGAAGCCGACGGGACAGCATCGAGCGAGATCCTTGCCCACATTCAGCAACAGCTCGCGAGCACACGTGAAGTGCTCGCAGACGCGCAGAAGAGCTTTGCGCTGCTCGACCCGGTGAACCTGGAGCAGGCGCGGCTTGCGGGCGTCGGTCGGGTCCGGTCAGCGATCGTGCTGCTCGAGGTACGCATGGTCCTGCGCCACAAGGCAAGCGGTAAGTTGCTCCACATGTCCCGCCAGCGGGGCGTCGACATTCCCAACATGGATGACATGGGCGAGCCGTGGTCCGTCGACTCCACCGGCTCCGGTTTTTGCGTATCCGAGGATGGCTGGATGCTCACCAACGCGCACGTGATCTCGCCCGGAGAAGCGGGCGCCGTGCTGGAGGCCGCGCAGGAACTGGACCTGGAACCGATCGTCGAGATCGCCGCGGTCTTCTCGAACAACTCCACGCGCCACCCGGTCGAGGTGGTGCGCGTCGCTGATGACAAGGGTCAGGACCTGGCCCTGGTCAAGATCGATTCCTTTCGGGGCATCCCCCACATCGAGAACTTCACCATCGCCAGGCCCGTGCCCGCGGCCGGCGAAGACGTCTATCTCTTCGGTTTCCCGCTCGGCAACTTCGCGTTGCAGCAAGGTGACACGGTCATCGCCTCGACCTTCCGTGGCATCCTGAGCCGCTCCGTCGGCGGACGGCTGCAGGTGGATGCCGGCGTCCACCCGGGCAACAGCGGCGGACCCGTCACCAACGCACGCGGCGACGTCATCGGAGTCGTGTACAGCGTGCAGGCCATGCCCGACCATTCAGCCGTCTACACCATCGGCTACGCCATTCCCATCGGGGATGCATCTCTGGTCTGGCCACCGCCCAACGTCTGGCCCGAAGGCCTCGCGGGCGACGAGGACGAGCAAGTCGAGCGCGCCCAGCCGACCAGCGCCAACTTCTGAGGCCGACGCCCTGCGGGGAAACGCAGGGCGCCCGCGCCACCGTGCGCTTGACGGTTGGCTCGGACTCCGCAGAATGGAGCGGTCATGCAGCGCGCCAAGACCGTCGAGGGGTACCTCTCAAGCCACCCCCAGTGGAAGCTCGCCCTGAACAAGCTGCGCAAGGCTCTGCAGTCGACCGAGCTCGTGGAGACCGTCAAGTGGGGCGCACCGTGCTACACGATCGACGGCAAGAATGTCGTCGGGCTCGCCGCATTCTCCGACGTATGTGGGGCTCTGGTTCCACCAGGGCGTCTTCCTCGCTGATCCGGACAAGGTCCTGATCAACGCCCAGGAAGGGACGGCAAAGGCCCCCTGCGCCAGTGCCGTTTTGCCAGAGCCGAGGACATCAAGGTGCGCAAGGTGAAGGCCTACGTACTCGAGGCGATCCAGAACCAGAGCCTGGGCCGAACCGTCAAGCCGGACCGCAACAAGCCACTGGTCATCCCGGCCGAGCTGAAGGCAGCACTTGCGAAGAAGCCCAGAGCCAGGAAGGCCTTCGAAGCGTTGACCAAGGGCAGGCAGCGAGAGTATGCCGAGCATGTTGCCACGGCGAAACGAGCCGAAACGAAGGCCTCGCGCATCGCAAAGATGCTGCCCATGATCAGCGCCGGTATCGGATTGGACGACAGGCATCGCTACCGCTGATGAGCAGCGAGCCGTCGGCACTGATGATCATCGCGGCGCACTTCTGATTGGTCCGGCCTACAAGCTGCCCGGGGCCAACCCTCAGGCCCCTGAGTGAATCGCAAGGCATTACCTGCCCCTCCGACGGCGGTCACTTCTACCGAATCGTCGTGGAGCGCGCTGCGCTTCGGACTACCCTCGTGGGATGGAATTCCGGCGCATCGACCACGGGGTCGTGGACTCGACGAACGAACGTGCCTTTGCCCAGATCGCGGATGGCAGCGCGCGCCACGGGGATGTGCACGTCGCTCGCGGCCAGACACAGGGGCGCGGCCGCCGCGGTAGAACCTGGTTCAGCGAGCCGGGACAGGGGCTCTACCTGTCGCTGGTGCTGCTGCCACAACATCCGCTGCGGCCAGCCGCCTTGACGGTGGCGACCGGCCTGGCCTTGCTCGATCTGGCGCATGAAATCGGAGTCGCGGACGCGCGTCTGAAATGGCCCAACGACCTGATCGTTGGGGACGCGAAGCTCGCGGGAATCCTGGTCGAGACACGTGGGTTCCAGCAGGACCGCCCGCACTACATCGTGGGCGTCGGGCTGAACGTGCTGCAGGTGGACTTCCCCGACGAGCTGCTCGAGGATCGCGATGTGACGAGCCTTGGCCGCCTCGGGTGCGAGATCGCCATGGGGGACGTCGAGCAGCAGCTCCTGGCAACACTGAGTCGACGCATCGAGCAGGTGGTGGCGACGCCCGAACAACTTCAACGGGACTACCCGCCCGCGGCCGGGCTCGAGGGCCGAACATTGCGCGTCGAGACGTCCGAAGGCCAACACAGAGGCCTCCTGACGAGCTTCGACTTCGAGCACGGACTGACCGTTGAAACGTCAGGTGGCAGCCGACGAATCCTCCTGGAGCACGTGCGCCAGGTCGTCCCGCTGGATCCAATTTAGGAGCCTGCGCCACCGATCCCCGGCAAGACCGCTCCTGCCTTGGGCGCAGACGGTCACAGGAGCTGAAAAAGTGACTGGCGCAGGATTGCGGTTAGACTCCTCGCATGCAATCACGCCGCGATTTTGTTCTGGGCACCAGCGGACTCGGAGCCGCGCTGGCGATCCATCTTACTGGCCCATCCCTCGCTAGACCTCTACTGCGGAGCGAGCTATTCCGGATCTCCCTCGCGCAGTGGTCGCTGCACAGGGAACTTCAGTCTGGAACCCTGGACAACCTCGACTTCGCGGCACGCGCGAGCAGCTACGGAGCCGAGGGCGTCGAGTACGTGAACTCCTTCTTCAAGGAGCGCGCCGCGGACTTCGACTACCTGGCGCTGATGCGGGAACACGCCGCGGACGCCGGAGTCCAGAGCCTGTTAATCATGATCGACGGCGAGGGAACCCTCGGCGCCAGCGACGACAGCGAACGCCGTAGCGCGGTCGAGAACCACTTCAAGTGGATCGCTGCTGCGCGCTTCCTGGGATGCCACTCGATCCGGGTCAACGCCGGCGGGTCGGGCGATTGGGATGAGCAGATGCGCCTCGCGGCCGACTCGTTGCGGCGTCTGGCCATCTTCGGAGACGACTACGGCATCGATGTTATCGTCGAGAACCACGGTGGGCTCTCCTCCAACGGCAAATGGCTGGCTGCGACGATCGAGATGGCCGACCACGAGCGGGTGGGCACGCTGCCCGACTTCGGGAACTTCCATCTGGGCGAAGGCGAGTGGTACGACCGCTACGACGGCGTGCGCGAGCTGATGCCCTTCGCCAAGGCCGTCAGCGCAAAGTCTCACGCCTTCGACGCATCCGGTAACGAGACCGAGACGGACTACGGCCGCATGTTGAAGATCGTGCTCGACGCGGGCTACCGCGGCTGGATCGGCATCGAGTACGAGGGCGGCGAGCTCTCCGAGGTCGACGGCATCGCACGCACCCGGCAGCTGCTCGAGCGCCTGCGCACCGAGCTCGCGTCGGAGTATCGAGATTGAGTCACGCGACGCTGTACCTGCTCTTACTGGCGCCCGCCGCACAGGAGTACAAACCTGTCATCCAGCCCGCCTCGGACGAGGGGCAACGGGTGATGGAGAGCTTCGAGCTGGCCGCGGGGCTGGAAGTCTCGCTATTCGCGGCGGAACCGATGCTCGCGAACCCGGTCTGCCTGACCATCGACAATGATGGCTCCGTGTACGTCGGCGAAACCTTCCGCCATCACGCAGGGGTGACGGACATCCGTGATCGACTGTCGTGGCTCGAGGACGACCTGGCCAGCAAGACCGTCGCCGACCGGCTGGCGTACATGAAGAAGCACGCCGGCGACAGCTTCGACGACTACGCTGGGGAGCAGGATCGCGTGCGCCTGTTGCGGGATACGGACGGTGACGGCGCCGCCGACCTGGCGGTCGTTTTTGCGGGCGGCTTCGACAAGCACGAGACCGGGATCGGCGCGGGCCTGCTCGCCCTCGATGGGGATGTGTACTACACGTGTATCCCGGACCTGTGGCTCCTGCGCGACCTCGATGGCGACGGTTTCGCCGATGAGCAGACGCAGCTGTCCACCGGGTACGGAACGAACACGTGCTTGCTCGGACACGACCTGCACGGCCTGCGCATCGGCCCCGATGGACTGCTCTACTTTTCGAGCGGCGATCGCGGGTTCAACGTGGAGACCGAGAACGGCGTGCTGGCCCATGCCGCAAAGGGCGCAGTCCTGCGCTGCCGACTGGATGGCTCCGAACTCGAGGTCTACCACACGGGCCTGCGCAACCCCCAGGAACTAGCCTTCGACGATCGCGGCAACCTGTTCACCGGCGACAACAACTCGGACGGCGGTGACGAGGCACGCTGGGTCGAGGTGGTCGAGGGCGCGGACAGTGGCTGGCGCTATCCGTATCAGTGGATCGAGGAGCCGAACGCGCGCGGACCCTGGAATGACGAGAAGCTGTGGCACACCCATCACGAGGGCCAGGCCGCGTACATCCTTCCGCCACTCGCAAACATCACCCACGGACCGTCCGGGCTCACGCACTATCCGGGCACGGGCCTCGCGGATCGCTACGCGGACAACTTCTTCCTGTGCGACTTCCGCGGCGGTCCCGGGTACAGCGGCGTGCACAGCTTCGGCCTGATCCCGAAGGGCGCCAGCTTCGAGGTGGGCCCGACGGAGCACTTCGTCTGGAACTGCTTGCCCACCGACATCGAATTCGGCCCGGGTGGCGGCCTGTACTTCACCGACTGGGTCACCGGTTGGGGCAAACCCGGTCGTGGGCGCATCTACCACCTCTCCGACCCGGAATCGATGCAGTCAGCCATCGTGGCGGAAACCGCCACCCTGCTGCGCGAGGGAGCCGACAAGCGCGCGACCGCCGAGCTCCTCGGCCTGCTCGGCCACGCGGACCAACGTGTGCGCCAGCAGGCTCAGTTCGCCCTGGTTGCGCGCGCTGACGAGGGGTTCGAGGCCCTGGTGACAGCCGCACTGACGGCAACCCCGGAGCCGGATGCCGAGGCGGGGCTATTCGCGCGTCTGCACGGCATCTGGGGTGCGGGCATGGCCGCGCGCGAGACGGGCGCCGACCTGCAGCGCCTGGCAGCACTCTTCGAAGACCCCGACCCGGAGATCCGTGGGCAGATCGCGCGCACCGTAGGAGGCGCGCGTTTCGCGCCGGCGCTCTCGCGTGTCAACGCGCGCCTGGCCGACGAGCACGCGCGCGTGCAGTTCCAGGCAGCCCTCGCCTGCGGCCGCCTCGGTAGCCGTGAGTCCGTGAAACCGCTGCTGCAACTGGCGCGCGAAGCCGGCGCCGACCCGTACATCCGACACGCCGTGGTCTACGGCCTCAACGGGTGCATCAGCGATGCGCAACTGGAGTCCGCAGCGAGCGACGAGTCGATCCACGTGCGCACCGCCGCTCTGCTCGTCTACCGGCGACGCGAGGCACCTGAGGTGGCGCGCTTCCTGATGGACCCGGACCTGGCTCTGGAAGCCGCACGTGCCATCCACGACGTGCCGATTCCGGAGGCCATGCACGCACTGGCCGCCGAACTCGACGGTCTTGGAGAGGCGAGCAATGCGTGGGCACGGCGCGTGATGAACGCGAACTTCCGCTCGGGTGGAGACACGCGCGCGCGCGCCCTGGGCGCCTTTGCCCTGCGCGCGGGTGGCACTCCTGCTCAGCGCGCCGAAGCGCTCGACATGCTGGCAAGCTGGGAGCAGCCCGGCTCCATCGACCGCGTCGTGGGCGCCTGGCGGCCGATCGAGGCGCGCAGTGCCGCGCTCCTCCCGGAACTGGTGATCGAGCTGCTTGAGGGCGGGATCGATGCGGGCCCGATCGAGGTCGCGACCTCCTGGATCCGCCTCGCGGCCGAAGCCGGCGCGCATGGGGCAGCCACGCACCTTGCAAGATGGGTCGCCGATGGTGGTGCGGCCAGCGTCCTGCGCGTGGAGTCCCTGCTCGCGCTCGAATCCCTCGAGGTGCCGGACCTCGCCCTGCTGCTGGACAAGGCCTTCGTCGACCGCGACGGCGAGCTGCGCGCCACAGCGCTCGCTGTCCTCGACCGCATGTCACCGGAGCTCGCCCTTCCGCGCATCCCGTCGCTCCTGGAGGGCGGCGAGTTCCAGGAGAGGCGCACCGCGTACCGCATCCTGCAGCGCAGTCAGGACACCGATGCCAGCGCCATCCTCGAGCGTGAACTGGCCCAGCTTGCCCGTGAACGCGTCCCGGCCGAACTCTCGCTCGACCTGATCGAGTCGGCCGAGGCCCACGCGACGCCCGAGCTGCTCGCCCTGCTATCCGCAAGATCGGAACCTCGCTCGAGCGAGCCCGAGCTGGCCCCCTACCTGGACAGCCTCTTCGGCGGCGACAGCGACCGGGGCCGCAAGCTGTTCCGGGAGGACGCACAGCTGACCTGCCTGCGCTGCCACGCGGCCGCGAGCGATGAGGCACCCCGCATCGGGCCGGACCTCACGGGTGTCGGCAAGCGCCTCACGCGGCTGCAACTGCTCGAATCGGTCGCTTTGCCGAACCGCAGGATCTCGACCGGCTACCAGGGCTCCGTCCTGTTCATGCTGGACGGCGACGTGCTCGCCGGCCTGATCCTGGAGGAGAACGCCGATCGCATCCGCATCCTGAAGTCCGATGGTCAGATCGACGAGGTCCACCCGATGGATGTCGAAACCCGGCGCCCGGACCTGTCGTCCATGCCCGAAGGTCTCGCGCAGTTCCTTTCGCGGCGCGAGATGCGCGATCTGCTCGAATACCTGGGAACCCTGTAGTAGAGCCCGAACATGTCGAACACGATCTCACGCCGCCAGCTACTCGGAACCGGCGCAGTGCTCGCCGCCTGCCCTTCGAGCATCATGGCCAGTGAGAGCGCCCGCGAGGGCCGCACGAAATTCGCGGTCAACATAGAGATGTGGCTGAACGAGCTTCCGTTTCTCGGACGCATTGCGGCTGTCGAGCGCCTGGGTTTCCCCGCCATCGAGTTCTGGAACTGGCAGAGCAAGGACATTCCTGCCATGGCAGCCGCCGTCAAGAAGCACGGCCTGGCAGTGACCCAGTTCACAGCCTGGGGCTTCAGCCCGGGACTCAACAACCCCGAGAACCACGCCAGGTTCGTCGAGGCTATACGTGAGGCCTGCGACGTCGCCGATCAGCTGGACTGCACGATGTTCACCGTGGTGGCCGGCAACGATCAGCCCGGAATGACCACGCGCGAGATGCACGATCACGTCATCGCCGGCCTGAAGCTGGCCGCGCCGATCGCCGAAGAGCGCGGCAAGGTCATGATCCTTGAGCCGATGAACGGGCGCGTCGATCACCCGGGCCACTGCCTCTACGGCAGCGCGCCCGCGATCCGCATCTGCCAGGAGGTCGATTCGCCGGCGGTCAAGATCAACTGGGACCTGTACCACATGCAGATCACGGAGGGCGACCTGTGCGGCCGCATGCGCGACGGCTTCGAGCACATCGCGTACCTGCAGCTCGCCGACCACCCGGGCCGGCACGAGCCCGGAACGGGCGAGGTGCACTACAACCGGGTCCTCGAGCAGGCCTGGAAGCTCGGCTACCGTGGCTACGTGGGGCTCGAATGCAGCCCGCGCGACGGAGCCGAATTGGCCGCCGAGCGGGTGCGCGCAGCCGACGTCTGGTAGCGCCCCAGGGGGCGGCGAGCAGGTTCCATTTCGACCGAGCGGTGCGCTGGCGCATCTTCTTATCCGCTTGGACAAATAGGAGCCCGCATGGCCTGTAAAGGGGCCTGATGCACCCGCCAGAGCAGAAAGACGGCCGCCACAAGCGTTCGGAGGCCACTCGAGGGCGGCTCCTCGAGGCCGCCGCCGAGCTCTTCTGTGAGTTCGGATTCCCCGGCACGACCCTCGACGCCATCGCCCGGCGCGCCGGCGTCAACAAGGCCCTGATCCGCTACCACTTCGGGGGCAAGAAGGGCATCTACTCGCAGGTCCTGCTCGACGCCATCTCGATCGGTCGCGAGCTGCTCGCGCCGGTGCGCGACCTCGGCGGCCATGCGGCCGAGCCCCTCGAGGCCTACGTCGATGCGCTCGGCGTTTTCTTCGAACGCTGCCCACATTTCGGCCCCACCATCGTGCGCGAATGGATGTCCGCCGGTGCAAACGTCGAGCCGGAGGTGATGTCCGAGTTCCTCCACTTCTTCAACGTCGACCGCGAGATCCTCGAGACCGGTCAGCGCAAGGGCGAACTACGCGCCACCGACCCCCATGCAACCCACCTCGCACTCTTGGGCAGCCTGGTGTTCTTCCAGATCACCCGCGCGGTGCGGCAGACCCACGCGCGACCCGACGTACCTGCGCTCGATACCGAAACCTTCCGCAACCATGTCAAGGAGTTCCTGCGCCTTGGCCTTCGCCCCTGAAACCGAGAGACCACCCGTCATGCATTTCCAAACCGCGTTCATCTTCGCCTCTGGCATCACGCTCGGGATCCTTGCCAACCGGCCCTCCAGCGCCCCCCATGCAGCATTGACGACGATCGCTGAGCCGGCCACGGGCGACGTCGAGGCCATGCTCGCTGACTTCGCCGAGGACTTCCGCACGGACCCGACCGCGCGCGCCATCACCTTCGGCGTCGAGGTGCGTGACGCCGTACCGGCGCGCTGGCACGTCTACGTCGGCGATCGCGACGGCGACACGGAGTGCCCGGTCGAGATTGCCCCGGGCTTTCCGACCGAGCCGGTGCCCTATTTCACGACCGACCTGAAGACGCTGGGCGCCATCCACAGTGGAGAGCTCGGCAGCATGACCGCGATGGCCAAGGCCTTCTCGACCGACTTTGCGCCGCTCGATGTGGACGCAACGCCCGAGTTCCGCTCCGACAAGGCCACGGACGCTCAGCTGACCTCCCTCAGCTTCCACTTCTGGACGCGCGGGCTCCCCGAGCGCGTCCAGTTCGACGACATCGCCCGTACCCGCCCAACACACGGTTCGAATGCGGTGCTCTTCTACTACCAGGAGGGCTTCCGCTCGGGCTACTTCCACATCAAACCCGGTGACCATGCGAACGAGGACGAGCGCTCGCAAACGAACCCCTTCTCGACCCTGATCGTCATGACCCGGGGAACGGTCACTGCCCGTATCGGCGGTGCCGAATGCACCGTGAAGGCCGGAGAAGCGATCGTGATCGGACCCGATATTTCCCACGAATTCTGGCTGGACGAGGCCGCCGAGGGAAACGCCGAGGGTGTGCTGCTGATGTTTGGCGACGGCGCCTAGCAGCCCGTTGAAAAAGTCCCGTAGCGAGACGAAGCCATCTTCGTCGCAGCAAGGAGTGCGAAGTCGAGACGGCGGAGGCGGCCCTGTAGGGCCGCTGAGCACGGTTCGACGAGCACGACGCAGCGGCGGCGGAGAGGGCGAAGTCGAGTAGGGAGTTTTTCAACGGGCTGCTAGCAGGCTGTTGATAAATTGCTTCGGCAGCAGACCGGGCCTCAGAAGCCGAAGGTCAGGGCGAACGCGAACACGTTCTTGCGCTCACCGTCCTCGAGCACATCGTAGTAGATCTCCGGGCCAAAGGAGACCGTATCAGCGACCTTGAAGGAGTAGCGCACGCCCAGGCGTAGCAGCCAGGAGTCCGCGCCCGTGTCCGGGTCGTCGTTGTCGCTGAAGCCCGATGCCAGGATCAGGCTGACCGGTTCGACCGGGTGGTAGAGCACCTGCGCGCCCAGCAGCAGGGTCTCGACCGGATTCGAGCTGCCGTCGGCGATCAGACCGAGCCCGACGCGCGGGCTCAGGATGCCCCAGCCCTCCGGGAACCGGCGCTCGTAGTCGACGGCGAAGCGCGCGCCCGTCTGGGCCGCCTGGTTGAACTCCCCCACGGCGAAGGTCAGCGCGTTGCGCGGGCCGGCCTCCTCGAGCACCGGGCCAGGATCGGGACCGTCGTCGGCGACGGCCTGACATCCGGCAAAGTGGGAAAGCAGGAGCATGCTCGTGACAGCGCAGCGCATCTTGAGAGGGGTCATTCTCGGCCGAGAGTACCCCAAGGGGCCACCGAATGCCCCGCCGTCGAGGCGCGCGACCGGCCCCGGACCGCGCCCCTGGGTGGGGTGGGCCTGACTCGGTATCCTCACGAAAGAGGCCAAACGGGGGGCTGAACTCGGCATGCCCCCCATTAGACTGCGCGCCCGTTTTCCGGAACACGAGACCCATGACACGTCCTGACCAACGCGAGCCCGCCCAGCCCCGTGAGATTTCCTTCGAGCGCAACTTCAACAAGGCGCCCGGATCGGTGATCGTCAGCTTCGGGGAAACCCGCGTGCTGTGTACCGCCTCCGTCACGGATGGCGTCCCGAAGTTCATGCAGGGCAAGGGTATGGGCTGGCTGACAGCCGAGTACTCGATGCTGCCGTCGTCGACAGGTGACCGCAAGAGCCGCGATCGCTCGGGTCGGGTGGACGGTCGCTCCGTGGAAATCCAGCGCCTGATCGGTCGCTCGCTGCGGGCTGTGGTCGACACCAAGCGCATGACGGAGCGTACGATCTGGATCGACTGTGACGTGCTGCAGGCCGACGGCGGCACGCGCACCGCGGCGATCACCGGTGCCTGGGTCGCACTTCACGACGCCTTCACCTGGATGGAGAGCAAGCGCTTGCTGCGCAGCTGGCCACTGCGCGAACAGCTCGGCGCGATCTCCGTCGGCATCGTCGACGGCACTCCCGTGTGCGACCTCTGCTACAAGGAAGACTCCAAAGCGGAGGTCGACATGAACCTCGTGATGACGGGCGCGGGCGAGTTCGTCGAGCTGCAGGGCTCCGCCGAGGGCAAGACCTTCAGTCACGACGAGCTCAGTAGCATGCTGCGCCTGGGCGAGGACGCGATCCAGAGCATCTTCGAGCTCCAGAAATCGGCCCTGGCCGAAGGCTGACCCGGTGCAGTTGCTGCTGGCCACTCAGAACCCGAAGAAGGTTGCTGAGCTCGCCCACATGCTGGGTGAGCTGGACATCCAGATCCTGACACCCCGGGACGTCGGTGGCCTGGCGGAGGTTATCGAGGACCAGGACACCTTCGCCGGCAACGCGCGCAAGAAGGCCTGCGCCGCGGCCCTGCAGAGCGGTCTGCCCTCGCTGGCGGACGACTCGGGCCTGGAGGTCGACGCCCTGGACGGCGCGCCGGGAGTGCTCTCCGCACGCTTTGCCGGTCAGCACGGGGACGACGCGGCGAACAACGCACTGCTGCTGGATAAGCTCACGGGCCTCCCCGGCGCCCAGCGCGGCGCCCATTTCACCTGCGCCCTGGCCCTGGCGGACTCCACGGGCAAGATCGCCGGAGAGTGGCTGGGAAATGCTTACGGGCGCATCCTGGAGAAAAGCCGCGGAACCCGCGACTTCGGATACGATCCTCTCTTCCTCTTCACCGAAGAGGGCTTCTCGGTCACGGGCCGCGGTTTCGCAGAGCTCGACCACGACCAGAAATCACAGGTCAGTCATCGCGGCCGGGCCCTGCGCCAATTCGTCCGTGAGTTCCCCCTCTCCCGTCTCAGCTCGAAACACGGATAGTCACCGGTGGACCCCAAGCACATCCGCAACTTCTCGATCATCGCGCACATCGACCACGGCAAGTCGACGCTCGCGGATCGTATTCTCGAGATCACTGGCGCGGTCCAGAAGCGGGAGATGAAAGCGCAGCTGCTCGACGACATGGAGCTCGAGCGGGAGCGCGGGATCACGATCAAGGCGCGCGCCGTCACCGTCTACCACGAGCTCGATGGGCAGCGCTATCAGATCAACCTGATCGACACCCCGGGCCACGTCGACTTCAGCTACGAGGTCGAGAAGAGCATGCAGGCCTGCGAAGGCGCCGTGCTGCTGGTCGACGCATCCCAGGGCGTGGAGGCGCAGACCGTCGCGAACGCATTTCTCGCGATCGAGGCCAACCTCGAGATCCTGCCGGTACTCAACAAGGTCGACCTGGGGCACTCGCGACCGGACGAGGTCGCCGAGGAGATCGAGAACAGCCTGGCGATCGACGCGACCGACGCGGTGCAGATTTCGGCCAAGACCGGCAAGGGTGTGCCCGAGGTGCTGGACCGCATCATCCGCACCATCTCGCCCCCGTCCGGTGATCCGTCGGGTCCCCTGCAAGCGCTGATCTTCGACGCCATCTACGACGAGTACCGCGGTGTGATCGTCTACCTGCGACTGTTCTCGGGAACACTGCGGCGGCGGGACACGACTGTCATGATGAGCTCGGGCAAGGTCTTCGAGGCGGTCGAGATCGGACGCTTCGAGCCGAAGATGAAGGCCTCCGAGGAGCTGTGCGCCGGCGAGGTGGGCTACTTCGTATCGAACATCAAGGCCCTCGGCGACGTTCGCATCGGGGACACGATCACGATCCACAAGGGCCCGCCGGTGGAGGTGCTGCCCGGCTATGAGGAACCGCGTCACATGGTCTACGCGGACTTCTACCCGACCAGTCCGGGCGAGTACGAGACGATGCGCGACGCGCTGGACACGCTCGCCCTGACCGATTCCTCGTTCTGCTTCGAGGCCGTGACCTCGGACGCGCTCGGGTTCGGCTATCGCTGCGGCTTCCTCGGCCTGCTGCACATGGAGATCATCCAGCAGCGGCTCGAGCGCGAGCACGACATGGACATGATCCAGACCGCGCCCTCGGTCACCTACAAGATCGTGATGGCGGACGGCGAGGAGCAGTGGATCCACTCGCCCGGCAACCTGCCGTCCCCGGACAAGTACGAGGAGATTTGCGAGCCCATCGCGCGCGTCAGCATGCTGTTGCCGGTCGAGTTCATCGGCATCGTGATGCAGATCTCCAACGACCACCGCGGAATCTTCATTCGCCAGGAGCATCTCTCACCCACGCGCGTCCAGCTCGTATACGACATCCCGCTGGCGGAGATCATGTACGACTTCTACGACAAGCTGAAGTCGGCCACGCGCGGTTACGGGACGCTGAACTACGACGTCACGGGCTACTTCGCCGAGGATCTGGTGAAGCTCCAGATCCTGGTAAACGGCGACGAGGTCGACGCGCTGTCCTCCATCGTGCACAAGACGCGCGCCGACGTGCGTGGACGGGCGACCCTCAAGAAGCTGCGCAAGGAGATCCCACGCCACCTGTTCGAGGTGCGCCTGCAGGCTGCCATCGGCTCCAAGATTCTGGCGCGCGAGAACATCGCTGCGCTGCGCAAGGACGTGACCGCCAAGTGCTACGGCGGCGACATCTCGCGCAAGCGCAAGCTGCTAGAGAAGCAGAAGGCTGGAAAGCGCCGCATGCGGCAGGTCGGCAACGTCGACATCCCTCAGAAGGCGTTCCTGTCGGTACTGGGAAGCGACGACAAGTGACGAAGAAGCCCAGCCTCGGGAGCGCCCCCACCGAAGAGCCGCCGCGCCACCCGTGGCGCGACAACATCGAAGCGATCACGATGGCCATCATCATGGCCGTGCTGTTGAAGTACTTCGTGGTCGAGGCCTACAAGATCCCGACCGGCTCCATGCAGCCGACGTTGATGGGCCTGACGATGGATGCCGACGATGGCGTCTTTGACAGGATCCTGGTCGACAAGCTGTCCTACCACTTCCGTGACCCCGAACGTTTCGAGGTGGCGGTCTTCAAGTACCCACTCGAC
The DNA here is from genome assembly GCA_047618565.1 of Planctomycetota bacterium. Taxonomy (GTDB): domain Bacteria; phylum Planctomycetota; class UBA1135; order UBA1135; genus JBLHKW01. The sequence goes on along the minus strand of JBLHKW010000037.1, from coordinate 2,123 downwards.
CGCTCGAAGAACTTCATCAAGCGCATCTGGGGCATGCCGAGCGAGGAGCTCCGCATCCGTGATGGGGACATCTTCCGACGCGACCTGAGCGACCCCGAGTCCCGCGCGCCCGCGCTGGAATGGGAGCCCGTGCGACGGCCCAAGCCGATCCAGCGCGAGATGCTCAAGCGGCTCGAGACGACCGACGAATGGCGCATCGAGACCGCGGCGGGAGGCTGGAGCTTCGGCGACGATTCCCTCACAGCGAGCGGTCCCGGCCGGGCCAGCTATCCCAAGTCGAAGAGCACCATCCGCGATTACTACACCGACGGCTACCCGCCGGAGCTGGCCAAGCGAGTCCGCCGGCGGGGTCGTGGCGAAGGCACGAACAACGTCGGCGACCTGCGCGTTCAGGGCGACCTGCGCGCGAACGACGACTGCACCTGGTTCACGGTCACGCTGAAGGAAGGCACGCGCGCCTACGACATGCGCTTTCCGGGCCCGGCCGCAGGAGCGGACGCGCGCCCGACGATCCACATCCACGACACGGGTGGAGAGCTCGAGGATCGCACGGTGACGGCCGATTCCGCCTGGCAGCTGCAGGCCGGCGACTCCGTCAGCTTCGCCGCACAGAACCTCGACAACCTGCTCGAGCTCGAGATCGACGGCGACATCTTGATCGAGGTCGAGATCCCGGTCGCCGTGGACCAGCGTTCACGGATCAGCCTGGCCCTCGAAGGCGGCGGCGGTGACCTGGACGCGCTCGAGGTCTTCCGCGATGTCTTCTACACGGTCCAGCACGCGACCACGACGCACTGGAAGATCCCGGCCGAGAGCTACGTGATGCTCGGCGACAACACCCAGGACTCGGCCGACGGGCGCGAGTGGCAACTGGCCGGCATGCGCAAGACCGCCGGCCCCGACGCCGGTAATATCATCCGCGGCAACCGACGGGGGAACGAGAACCCACAACGGGTCACGGGCGGGCCGAATGGCGGCGAGGTGTTCTTCAGGGATCTCTACGGCGAGCGGCACAACTTCCTGGAGTCGGAAGCGGAGACGTTGACCCCGGAGAAGACGCCCTTCGTACCTCGTAGCCTCATGACCGGGCGGGCGCTACTGGTGTTCTGGCCCATCAAGCCCAGCCTCGACGTCTATCGCCTGCAGTGGGTCCATTGAGGCCCCACCGCCAGTTTCCACAGGTTATCCACACCTATGGAAAAGCCCCGAAAAAGCCTTGCCACGCACCCCTCAGAGGCCTTTTCGAAGACATAGACGGGACAACGCAGCTACCGATCTTTTAGGATTCGCACGATGACCGACCAGCATGGTGACGTTCCGCTGCTCGAGGTGAGTGGCCTCGTGAAGTCCTACAAACGCCGCCGGGTGGTCGATGGGGTGGGGTTCAAAATCCACGAGGGCGAGATCGTGGGCCTGCTGGGCCCCAACGGTGCGGGCAAGACGACCAGCTTCCGTATGGCCGTGGGGCTCGTAAAGCCGGACGCGGGCGAGATCAAGATCCAGGGCAAGCGCTGCACGAAGCTCCCGATGTTCCAGCGCGCAAGGCTGGGCATGGGCTACCTGCCCCAGGAGGCCAGCGTGTTCCGGCTCATGAGCGTGGTCGACAATCTGCTGAGCGTGCTCGAGGCGATGCCCTATTCAGCCCGTGAGCGCAAATCCGAGGCGGACCGCCTGCTGGCCGAGCTCGAGCTTTCGCACCTGGCCGACCATCGCGCTGACACCCTGTCCGGCGGCGAGCGGCGGCGACTCGAGCTCGCCCGTAGCCTGGCCACACGGCCGGCGATCCTGCTGCTCGACGAGCCCTTCGCGGGCGTCGACCCGATCAACGTCGAGGAGATCCAGGGCCTCATCCGCCAGCTGCGCGAGAACGGCATCGGCATCCTGATCACCGACCACAACGTCCGCGAGACGCTCCAGAGCACCGATCGGGCCTACATCATCCACCAGGGCCAGATCCTGCGCGAGGGCACGGCCGAGCAGCTGGTGGCCGATAAGCGCGTGCGCGAGGTCTATCTGGGCAACAATTTCAACACTCCGATGCCCCGTGGCGTGTCGGAGCAAGAGGAGCGCGGGCTCCTCGACGGGTAGCTCGAACGGTCCCGAACGGGCCGTTTCCAGGGTAG
>JBLHKW010000036.1:0-36347 GCA_047618565.1 Planctomycetota bacterium | reverse complement strand
CATGCTCGCGCCGGCCGTATCCGAGTTCGGAGCTCCGATGCAGTAGGTGTAGGTCCCGCAATCCATGACGGTGATGTCCAGATCCACCAGCGTGCCCTCGCAGGCCGGCTCCACGGCCCAGAACGGGGTTCCCGTTTCACCCTGCCTAATCATGTTGGCCACGACGTTCGAGACCGAAAGCGTGTAAACGCCCGGAGTGGTCGGTGCAGTCAGCACGCCAGAGACCAGCACCTCGGGCGCGCCAAGTTGTGCGACGCCCGTGACCACCGCGCCGCTGGGCTGCGGGGCGAAAGTGCTGAGAATCGTGTTCTGGGCGCCGCCGACCTGCACCAGCGCGCCACTGACCAGGGTGCCGCCGAACCCGGCCGGGTTGTTCAGGCCGATGGGGCTCGCGAAGCGCAGCATGGGATCCGACCCGGGAGCGCCAGCCTGGGGCAGGGCGCCGCCGCTGAAGTTCAGGTCACAGAGAAAGAGCGCCAGCCCCTCGTTCATCGCGTCCGACAGCTCGCCGGTCACGTCGTAGGAGACAGCCTCGCCGGGGCCGACCATGATGCTGTTCGTGCCAGCGCTCGTGATCGAGAGGTTAAGGTCCGAGGCCAGAGCCGGGGCGCCAAGCACGATCGCAGTCAATAAAACGAGGGAACGCATCAGTGTGTGAATCCAAAAACCGGCGCAGAAAGCGCCGAAATACTAATGGGGACCGACCGTGAATCGGAAGCCTTGGGAAAGTAGAGCCTGTGGGCCTTGGACGGAGGAAATCCGCCCAGGGTTCCATTGTAGGGGCCACGAGAATGCGGCCTGTGCGGGTGCAGGTGGGGTCTCTGCCCCCCCATCCTAGGCACTTGTCCACTTCTCAGGGAGCCCCCGAGCGGATTTCTGGGGCGTGAGCCGTGCACCTTACATCAGCGGGGCTCAAAACCCTGTTGCCGCCCGGGGAGCTGGTAGAAGCGAGCCAGGGCCTCGAGGCCGTGGGCGCCGAGCTCCGCGATCAGCCCCGGCAGGTTACGGGGCATCCCAAAGAACCAGCGGCCCGGAAAAAGGGCACGCAGGCCGACCCGCTCCGGAGCCGCTCCGAAGGTCGCGGCGTCCCGCACCAGCTGATCCACGTCCACGGGGCCCACGGTCACGATCTCGAGGTAGCCAAAGCGATCGATCAGGAATCCGGTAGGAAGCGCCCCGCTGTCGGCGCGTGCCAGCACGTGCTCGAGCACGATCTCGAAGAAGGCGCGCGCGCGAGGCGAGGCTTCGGCATAGACAAAACCCGGGTCGTCGATCTGTGACCGAACGCGCTCGTCGAAAACGGAACGCGCCCGTGCCAGATCCTCGTCTTCATCGATGGTCAACGCGGCGATCCTCAGGCCCGTCGCTTCGAGAGCGCCCCAGCCAGCCACGAACGAGTCCATCTCCGCCAGGCACGGGGCACACCACTGCGCCCAGAGCTGAATCCATGCGGGCCCGGGCTGCTCGAGCACCCCGAATATCTCCTGCATGATGTCCGCAGGAATGGGGAGCGGTGTGCGCAACACGACACGGGTAGGCCCGGGGTCGCCCGCTTGCGCGGCCCCTGGACGAAGCGTGACAGGCTCGCTCTCCACCGGCGCCAGCGCCGCTGCGCCCTGATCGAGGTGGTAGAAACGGTCCACCGCCACGTCCGTGAAGTCCTGTCGCTCTGCGTCGGGCCAGATCACGCTCAGACGGTCGATCTGCGTCGCCCCGGCCAGACCGATCGTGAAGCACTTCGACGACTGGGCCATGTAACCCGAGCCTGCGCGCAGCCAGCGCACGAGGGTCTTGTCGCCCAGCTTGACCTCCACGCGCGCGCCGATCGCGTCGCGGTTACAGGTCGTGCCGCGCAATGTCAGCGACACGAAGTGGTAGCCCGCCCGCGCCGTGTTGCGCAGCAGCCGCAGCTGCGGCCCCGTGCGATTGCGCAGCCACAGGTCCGGGTGCCCGTCGCGATCCCAGTCCGTGAGCACCGCGGCACGCCCGTCGTCCTCGAAGTCCAGGCCGGAGAACGTCGAGACGTCGCAGAACGTTCCGTCGCCCACGTTCACCAGGCAGCAATTGCGCTCGTGTCCACTCCACGAGCTGCCCGCGTCCATGAGTTCGGTGAGCGCAGCCCAGCCGTCCTGATAGTCATCCAGTTCACTCTCGTCGTCCGAGGATCGAGACGCCACGCGCCTCCAGAAGAAGCTTCAGAGGTCGTCGTCGCGTGCGTTCGTCAGGAACCCATTCGGCACCGTCATGTCCGGATAACCGTCCCCCGTGAGGTCGGCCAGGACACTGCCCCATGCCCAGCGTCCCATGCGCACCCCGGCGGACGCACTGACATCCTGAAAGCCACCCGCACCATCGTTCAGTAGCAGGGTATTGCCGAGCGTGTGGCGCTGGATCAGGGCTGCCGAATCCTCGCGCTCACGCTCGAACCTCGGCTGGTAGGCCACCCGCTGCCCGGCCGCCGAGAACATGTTGCTGACCAGCAAGTCGGGGTCCCCATCGAGGTCCACGTCGCCCCAGCTGACGCCCATGCCGGCCGACATGTCCTCGGCTCCCGCGAGCGCAGCGATCTCGACGAAAGTGCCCCCATCGTTGCGGAAGAGGTTGTTGCGCCCGAAGTCATTGGCCACGTAGAGGTCCGGGTCCCCGTCCAGGTCGTAGTCCTGCCAGCTGGCCGCCAGACTGAAGCGGTCGTTGCCCACACCGAGGCCGACCTTCTCCGTGACATCGGTGAAACCATCCGGGTAGTCATTGCGCATCAGGTGGTTCCTTGGCCCGTTGTGCGCGTCATGGAACGGAACCGGTAGGCTCGCGCCGTAGCGCGTCTTCACGTAACGGGTGGCGTACAGATCCAGGTCGCCATCGAGATCGAAGTCCGCCGCGGCCAGCGAGTAGAACGCGGCGTCCGTCACGGCGCGCAGGGAGCGCGCCGGCGTGAACGTGCCCTCGCCGTCGTTCTCGGAGACCAGGATCGTCGGACCGAGCGCGCAGAACAGGTCCTGATCACCGTCGTTGTCGTAATCAAGGAAGAGAACGCCCTTCGTGTCGTCGAGCCAGGCGACGCCCGCCGCCAGCGCGCGGTCGACGACAGTGCCGTCTGGCTGCCGGATCAAGAGCTTGTTCGGAAGTCCGGTCCCCATGGCGACGTAGAGGTCGTCGAGACCGTCTCCGTTCGCATCCCCCACGGCCAGGCCGTTGTGTCCGAAGTAATTCCAATCACCGAGGGCATCGATGCGCCCGAACCAGTGTTCGCCACCGTTGGCGAGCTGACGCCGCAGCTCCGGATCCGCGGGCAGGACCCCATCGGTGCACTCCTCGAACAGCGGGCCGCTGGCGCTCACGTCCTCGAAACGCAGACATTCGACACCTTCGAGTCGAGCAGGTGTGGTCCCCCCAGGCGACTCAGGCGACACAGGCCAGCTCCAGGTAACGCGCCATGTCGCGTTCTGCTGGACCTCGCGCCCCGCGCGACGTCCGGACGCCGTCACCAGCAGGGTCGTGCTGAACTGCGACCGCGAGTTGGCATCCACGCCGACGATCTTGAATGCGACACGCGGCGGCCCGGATTCGCGCATCGGAGCCAGCCATGCGATCAGCGCGTCCGCGATCGGCCGCGCACCCGGTTCCTCTCCGGGGCTCGCACTGACATCCGTCACACGCCGCAGGCGCAGGTCCCCGAGAGTATGGGATTCGCCGCCCTGAGGCACGAGTGCGCGACATGTTGCCGCGCGAGAGATCCAGGGCGTCGCGTCGAAGGTGGGGTCCGCCGCGAGCGCGTCCAGCACAGCGTGCAGGCTCTCGCTCGCAGCCGAAGACAGCACCTCCGTCTCCCAGTCGTCGTCGGCCGCAGCGCTGCGCGCAGCGAGGCTGTCGACCCGTTGCTGCCGGGTCTCATCCACGCGGCCAGCTACGCCGCTCGAAGCCAGCGCCACTGCCACGCCAAGCACCAGGAGAGCTCCCCAACCGCTCTGGCTCGTTCTCTGCACCCTCATCCTTCCACTATATAGCGCTCGGCGCGCGCCACATGCAGGCTACCAGGGCCATTTCAGGACGACCCGTGCCAGACGAGCCTCGCCCACGATCCAGCCGAACTCCTCGGAACCGCGGCCCTCACAATCAGGATTGTCCGCGACGACCCAGAGGGCAGGCTCCGCGCCCGGTCGCACGCGCTCGACCAGCCCCAGGTAGATCAGACCGTCGGAGCCCTCGAAGAGCAGCGCATCCCCGGCCGAGTAGCTCGGCGCCCAGCGGTCCAGCAGCAGGGATTCCCCCGGCGCGAAGCGCAGCAACGGCGAGCAGCCCGATTCTGCGAGTCGGAAGCTGTCGAAGCGCGAGACCAGGTAGCCAAGGCACACCACCGCCGCGAGGTAAGTCGCCCAGCGAATCGGCGACCGCAACCTGCGCGGGTTCACGCGTTGCCCTCCCCCGAGACATCGCCGGCCCAGGAATCCAGCGCCGCGCGGGTGGCCTGTGCCACGTCGGGGGCACCCAGGATGCCCGCCAGCAAGGCGACTCCGCGTACTCCGCTGGACCTCAGCGTATCCAGGTTGCGCGGCTGCAGTCCTCCCAGGGCCCACACCGGGAGCGCGTTTGCCACGACGGAGGTCGTCAGGCCCGCGGGCCCGACCGCGGCGACCAGGCCGCGCTTGGACGGCGTGTCGAAGACCGGGCCGAAGAAACGATAGTCGGCAGCGGCCCAGGTCTCGGGCGCGTCCCCCGCGTGCGTGGACAGACCGATCGCGATGGCATCGCCGACCAGCGAGCGCACTTCCGTTGCCCGGAGCGAGCGGAATCCCAGATGCACTCCGTGTGCGTCCGCAGGCCCGACCAGGTGCGCCCTGTCGTGGATCCCCAGCCAGCCGCCGCGTTCCGCAAGCTGCGCACCGACCGCCCGCGCGAGCCCGAGGAACTCTCGGTCCGCCAGCCGCGACTCGCGCAGCAGGATTCCCCCAAGACCAGCTCCCGAAGCCTGCGCCGTGCGCGCCAGAAACCCGGTGACCTCCGCGGGCGTTAGATTGCCTGGAGAGAGCGCGAGGAGCGCCGGCGGCAGGCGCAGCGGGTTCATTCGCTCTCGATCAAGTAGTTCAGGTCCCGCAACAGCGAACGCATCCTGGCCTGACTCACGCCACTCTTGAGCTGCACGCGCGCCTCGTCCAGCGTGCGTCGCACGTACGGCCGCACCCCCGGGTCGCGAACGAATCCCTTCAGGCGATCCGGGTCATCGGTGCGCACGATCAGCTTCTTGTTGAGAAACAGAAGTCCCGCCTGGGCGGCCCAATCCTTGATGGAATACAGCACGTTCTGGGGCACCGGGGTGCGCGCGTTCTCGGTCAACGTGCACTGAATACGGCCCAGGGCCATGCCCTCCGACAGGGCGCGATGGATGGTCTTCTCGGAGATGGTGAAATGCAGCAGGGGCCCGTCCTTGTCCCGATGTGCGAATCGATCTAGGTCGTGCACGAGTGCGGCGTCATCGCCGGAGCGGAACAGGACGACCTCGAAGTCGGGCGTCACGACCACGGATCCTATCGCCGGCGCGCCCACATCCTCAGCTTCCAGGCCCAGCAAGCGAGCGCCCATGCGCGTCATGCGCATCGCGACCGGACGCTTGTCCGCGTCGTAACCCAGATCGACGATCCCGAGCAGATACAGCCGCTGACGCACCCAGGTGACCAGGTTCCAGGCCATGGTCTGCAGGTCCTCCAGCGATTGGTGGCCTCCCCCGGGCGAGCTCTGAAAGGACTCGTCCACGGCCAGCTCGTCGAAGCTCGACAGGTAGTTGTTACGCACCAGGAACGGCAGGTACATGATGTCGTACCAGACCTCCGGCTCGACGCGCTTGAAGAGCCGCATGAAGATGTGGCGCATGCGCAGCTGGTGGAAGTACTCGCCCCCCATACCGGCCTCCTCGAGTACGTACTCGAGCAGGGCCTGCTGCTTGTTCTCCAGCTCCTGCGCCTCCCAGTCGCGACCGGCCGGCGTGAGCGCGAAGGTGCGCTCGCCCGTGCTCTTGATCAGGCCTGCGTGGCGCGCGAAGCCGTAGATAAAACTCAGGATCTCGCTGCGTTCCAGCTCGCGCCCCGGATTGGGAATCAGCTCCTGCAGGATGCGCTTCTCGGTCGTCTTGAAGATCTTGCCGCGCACCGTGAAGCGCACGTTGTGGTCGATGATAAAGCTCAGAAAACGCGACATGTTCGACACCAGGTCCACCCCCAGAGACGCCTCGTCGTGGGGTGCATCCGGGTCAGAAGGTACCGCCACGCGCCGAAGCCAGGCCAGGGCGATCTCGTTGAAGGCGATCAACGTCTCGCCGCGGTGCTGCACACCGTAGGGCGTCAGATCGAGCTGCTTGACCGTGCCCACCAGGGATTCGGACAGGATCTTGCCCCAGCGCCTGCCGTTCCAGTGCGGCAGCTCCGTCTCCATGCGGTCGAAGAGGCTGCGCGGCAGGATACCGCCGAACTCCATCACGACCTTCTTCACAAGCTCGCGCAGGCCCTCGGGCAGGCGCTCCACCCGCGCGACCGCCGCCGCTTCATTGGAGTACATCTTGTAGAGCTCGCGCACACGCCGCGGCGAGGTGCGTGCCGCGCGGACCGGGTCGTCGTAGATGCTGTCCAGGTGTCCACGCAGCGTGAAGGCGTCGAATACGCCCCGGGTCTTGGCGCTGCGCTGGCGCTGAATCGTGTCGCCCAGATCCGGGGGCATCACGAAGACGCGCGCATCAGGCATTGCGATGCGTCCAGCGGGCTGCTCGTAGAGCAATGCCCGGCGCACCAGCAGCGAGAGACTCGCCTCCAGGTCGTAACGAGACAGGTACGCCAGCTCCTTGGAACTCGCGAGCTCACCCAGGGTGCAGCTGTAGGAGGCCGCGTTCAGGTGCAGATCGAGCACCAGCCCATGCCGCCGCCCCAATCTCGCCAGGCGCGCCTGCAGGGTCTCGGGCTCGCCCATCCAGCGAACGACATCGCGCCGCAACGCGGCGGGCCGAGGAGCCGGCGGCGGGTCCTCGCCGGCCCAGAAACGATAGAGCTCGGTCAGGTCAGCCTGTTCGAGTTGGGTGACCACATCTTCGAAAGCCAGGGGATCCTCGGGCCGTCCCTGGGAGCCTCGGGCGGCGGAGGAACCGCCGCGGCCGTTCGAAGCCGCGCGCGCGGCTGCGCCGGCGACCTTCGTCTTCGGCTTGGTGTTCCGAGAGCTATCGCTCTTCGAGCTGCGACCATTTGATTCATTAGACGAACGTGAGCTCAAATTGGCGTACCTCGCTTCAGCAGGACTTCCAGACTACCCGAGTCAACGATCTCGTATGTGTAGCCCTGCTCGGTCAAAAAAAGCTGTCGCTTCTCGGCGAACTCCTGATCACGGGAGCCGAGAGTGACGACGGAATAAAAGATGGCTCCGGAGCCATCTGACTTTGGACGCAGGATGCGCCCGAGGCGCTGAGCCTCCTCCTGCCGGGAACCAAACGTGCCCGAGACCTGAATCGCGACATTCGCGTCGGGCAGGTCGACGGCGAAGTTGCCCACCTTGGAGACGATCAGCAACCGCTCGCTCCCATCTCGAAACGCATCGTAGAGTCGCTCGCGCTCCGCGTTGGGTGTCTTGCCCGTGATCAGCGGCACGCGCAGATTGGCGGCCAGCAGGTTCAGCTGATCGATGTACTGCCCGATGATGAGGATGCGCCGGCCCTCGTGCCTGGCGATCAACTGCTTGACCACCGCCAGCTTGGCCGGGTTCTCCGACGCGATGCGGAAGCGAGCGCGCACGGTCGCGTCGGCATAGCGCGACTTGCCCGGGGCGTCCAGCGGCACGCGCACCTCGACACACGACGCGCGCGCGATGAAGCCCTGCCCCTCGAGTACCTTCCAGGGAACGTCGTAGCGCTTGGGGCCGATGAGGCAGAACACCTCGTCCTCCTTGCCATCCTCGCGCACCAGGGTCGCGGTCAACCCGAGCCGGCGGCGCGCCTGAAGATCGGCGGTCACCCGGAAGACCGGCGCCGGCAGCAAGTGCACCTCGTCGTAGATCACCAGCCCCCAGTTCTCGCTCGTGAAGAGCCCGAAGTGCTCGAAGTCATCCGTTTTCGAGCGGCGCCAGGTCAGCATCTGGTAGGTGGTGATCGTCACGGGGCAGACGACCTTTTGCTCGCCCGTGTACTCACCGACCTCGTGCTCGCCGAGCTCGGTCTTGTCGAGCAATTCCTCGCGCCACTGCCTGACCGCAATCGTGTTGGTCGTCAGGATCAGGGTCTTCGCTCCCACCAGCTGCATCACGCCTATCCCGACGACGGTCTTGCCGGCACCGCAGGGCAGGACGATGACACCACTACCGCCAGCGACGGTGCCGCCGGCGTAGAAGGCCTGGGCAGCCTGCTCCTGGTAGGGCCGCAGCGCGAACCCGGCGCCCGCGCGCGTGGCCGTGCGCAGATTGACCGCCAGGGGATCGCCATCGACGTAGCCCCCGCGATCGTCCACGGGAAAGCCGATCCGGATCAGGGCCTGCTTCACGCTGCCGCGGCTCAGGCCGGACAGCCAGACACGCCCATCGGACTCGACGTCGCAAAGCCGCTGCACCAGGTCGTGGGCCAGCACCTCTTGCAACGCGGCGGGGTCTGCGCTCACGAGCTCGAAGGCGGCACCCTCGGAGCCCGGCCGTGGATCCCGGCGTTCGATGCGCAGGAGCCCGTAGCGCGCGACCCACGAGCGCATCTCCTCGATCACGCAACTCGGGATGGCGACGCACGACAGGTCCGCCAGCGTGGCCTCGATCTCCTCCGCTGTGGCTCCGAGTGCCGCAGCGTTCCAGACCGACACGGGGGTGAGGCGGTACGTGTGCAGGAAGTCAGGACTCTTCTCGAGCTCGGCGAAGAGCGCCAGCGCATCGCGCGCCTCTGTGAAACGCGGATGTTCCTCGGTCACCGGTTGCCCCTCCGGATCCTTCGCGGGACGTCCCGTGGAATCCGTCACGATGCGCACCGTGTGCAGCATCAGTGTCCGATCGCTCTGAACGATGAGCGGGTTGTCCGGCAACGGGATCATGTACAGGCCCGCTTCCGTTTCGTCGCAGCGCGCCTGGATCCCTTCCCTGAACCGCCGCTCGAACCCGCGCTGGCCCCCGCTTCCGCCGCCTGCTTGAGCCAGGGTCCCGTGACCGATTCCGGATTCTCCGCGAGCTCCTCCGGCGTACCGGTCGCGATGATCGAGCCGCCTGCGCTACCGCCACCGGGGCCGAGTTCGACGAGTCCATCGCAGATACCCAGAAGCTCGAGGTTGTGCTCGACCAGAATGACCGCGTCACCGCGATGCGCAAGGCGTCCGAGTACGCGTGCCAGGTGCAATCCATCGCTGGCCGAAAGGCCGGTGCTCGGCTCGTCGAGGATGACCACGCTCGAACCGGGCTCGCGTGCACGCATCAGCTCGCTCGCCAGCTTGACACGCTGCGCCTCGCCACCGGACAGCGTCGTGGAGCTCTGACCCAGCTTCAGGTAACCGAGGCCGACGGCGGCGAGCTCATCGAGCACGCACAGCAACTTCGGCTGCGCCGCGAAGAACTTGCGTGCCTCATCGACGGACATCGCGAGCACGTCAGCGACGGACTTGCCACGGTACTGCACCTCGAGCACGTCGGGCGCATAGCGACGACCTTCGCACTCCTCGCAGGTCAACCAGAGGTCCGCCAGGAACTGCATCTCGACCAGCACCGCGCCCCGTCCGTCACACGCGGGACAGCGGCCGCGCGTGCTGTTGAAGGAGAAATGGGAGGGCGTCATGCCGCGCATGCGCGCCTCGGGCGTGCGCGCGAAGAGCTCACGCAGGGGCGGCATCATGCCCGTGTAGGTGGCCGGAACGCTGTGCGGGGTGCGGCCAATAGGCTGAGCATCGACGACCACCATGCGCACGGCTCCGATCGGCGCGCGCAGCTTCTTCCAGCGCCCCTCGGGCTTCCTGCCGCTCAACGCGGGCACCAGGGTCTCGAGGATCAGAGTCGACTTGCCCGATCCCGACGGCCCGCAGATGCCGGTGATCTGCCCGAACGGGATGCTCAGGTCCACGTCCCGCAGGTTGTGGGTGCTGGCGCCGCTCAGGCGCAGGTCCGATCGCATCGCCGCGGGTCGGAAGCTCGCACGCCCCTCGCTCTCGTCCGCCTCCTTGCGATCCTTTTTCAGGGCTTCCGCGAAGCGAATCTCACCGCGCAGGTGTGCGGCGGTTTGCGAGGTCGGGTGCTGGAGGATCGTTTCCAGCGGCCCGCTGGCGACGACACTGCCGCCGTGTTCCCCGGCCCCGGGCCCCATGTCGACGAGCCAGTCCGCGCGGCGCATGAGCGCCGCATCGTGCTCCACGACGATGACCGTGTTGCCGCGATCACGCAGCTCCAGCAGCGCGTCCGTCAGGCGGTCCACATCCGCGGGATGCAAGCCCACCGTCGGCTCATCCAGGACGTAGCAAACACCGACGAGTTCGGACCCCAGACTGGCGGATAGGCGCACGCGCCGCGCCTCGCCTCCCGATAGCGTCCCCGTAGGCCGCGCGAGGTCCAGATACCCGAGGCCTACACGTTCGAGCAAGCCGATTCGGGCCACCAACTCGGAGACGACTGCCGCGACGGCCGTGCGGATCGCACCGCGCAGCTTCAGGGCATTGATCCAGGCCAGCCCCTCCGAAACTGTCATTCCGAGCACTTCGGGCAGGCGCTTGCGCCCGACCGTGACGAACCGGAAGCCAGGCTTCAGGCGCTCGCCCTGGCATCCGACGCACTCCCGGCGGCGCATGACCGCCTCCAGCACGCGCGCCCAATCCGGATCCTCGGTCTTCTTGTGCCATGCGTCGACCTGGCCGCATAGCCCGGGCCAGGTGGCCACGAATTCCTCGGACACATCCGTGTTGGTGGTGTGCCGCTCGAGCTCAACGCGGTAACTCTTGCGCGCCCCGGTACCGTGCAGGATCAGGTCTCGATGGGTCTCGCTCAGGCTCTCGAAGGGCTTGTCGAGCGGAACCCGATGACTACGTCCGACGGTGCGCAGCAGGTTCTCGTAGTAGCCCTTGCCCTTGGTCAGGTAGGTCCCGAGCTTGCCCGCGATCGCGCCGTCCATCACAGAGCGGTTCGCATCTTCTATCAGCATGCCCGCGTCGCAGGCCACCACATCACCCAGTCCATCGCAGGCCGTGCAAGCGCCCACGTGGGTATTGAAGGAGAAGTGCCGCGGCTCCAGCTCCGCTTCCAGCTGGAAGCCGCACTGCGTGCAGGCACCGTTGGTGCTGTACTCGAGTCGGTCGCCATCCTTGATGAGCACGCTGACGCGCCCGTGCGCCACCGCCGCAGCCTGCTCGACCGCCTCGGCCAGCCGCGAGCGGGCCTCCGTCTTGAACGACAGGCGATCGATGACGAGGTCCACATCGGAGCTGCCGATCTGCGGCAGATCCCCGTCCAGACGCTGTTCCTTGCCGTCGATCAACACGCGCACGAAGCCGGCCGCGCGCCAGGCTTCGAGCTTGCCGGGCAGGCCACTCTCGAAGTCGTCCGGCCGCTCGCGCCCGTGCCCGACGATGGGCGCCACCAACCAGCCCTTGGGAGCGGTCGCGCCGGAATCGCTCGTGAGGTCCTTGAGGATGCGCTTCGCGACGCGCCCCGTATCGGCGCGCTTCAGGGTCTCACCGTGGTCGGGACACTGCGCCGTGCCGGCCCGCGCCCAGAGCACGCGCAGGTGATCGTGAATCTCGGTGGTCGTGGCCACGGTCGAGCGCGGGTGTCCGCCGACCGTGCGCGCCTCGACCGCAACCGAGGGGCCCAGTCCGCGCATGCGCTCGAAGGGCGGCTTGTCCTTGGTCCCGAGAAACTGACGCGCATAGGTGGACAGGGATTCCACGAAACGCCGGCGGCCCTCGGTGTGGATCGTGTCGAGCGCCAATGAGCTCTTCCCGGAGCCCGACGGCCCCGTGATGACCGTCATCGACTCGCGCGGGATGCTGACGTCCACGTGCTTGAGGTTGTGGATCGAGGCGCCCTCGACCCGCAGCTCGCGCGCCGGTTGTTCGGCCTTGGCGCGACTGCGAGCCACCGGCGAGCTCTTGAGCGAGCGACGCTTGGAAGCCAGCTCGCGCAGGGCCTGACCCGTATAGGAGGCCTTGCAGGCCTCGATCTCCTCAGGCGTGCCGGTCGCAAGGATCTCGCCTCCGGCGTGCCCGCCCTCGGGGCCCACGTCGATGACGTGGTCCGCAGCGCGGATAAACTCGAGGTTGTGCTCGACCACGATGACCGTGTGCCCCAGATCCACGAGCCGCTGGAGCGCCCCCAGCAGACGTCCGACATCCTCGGTGTGCAGGCCAGTCGTAGGCTCGTCGAGCAGGTAGAGCGTGTGCCCCTGCGAGCGCTTCGACAGGTGCGAAACAAGCTTAAGGCGCTGCGCCTCGCCACCGGAGAGGGTCGTCGAGGGTTGCCCGAGGGTCAGGTAACCGAGCCCGATCTCGACCATCAGCTCGAGCGGGCGACGGATCTTCGGATGGTCCTTGAAGAACTCGAGTGCGTCGCTGGCCGTGAGCGCGAGCACGTCCGCGATGGAGTGCTGGCGGTAGCGGACATCGAGCGTCTCTGCCTGGAACCGATGTCCGCCGCACTCCTCACAGGGCACGGTCACCGGCGCCAGGAACTGCAGCTCCACGTAGCGCGCGCCGCCCCCGCAACAGGCCTCGCAACGCCCACCGGAGACATTGAACGAGAAGCGCGACTTCGTGTATCCGCGCACGAGCGCTTCCGGCAACTGCGCGAAGAGCTCTCGGATCGGCCCGAGCACCTTGGTGTACGTGGCTGGATTGGAGCGTGTGGTGCGCCCGATCGGCGCCGAGTCGATGCACACCAGATCGTCGATGTGCTCGAGACCCGTGAGACGATCATGGTCACCAGGATCCGCCGTTTCGCGACCCAGGTGACGCCAGACGGCGCGCCGCAGGGTGCGATCGATCAGGGTCGACTTCCCGGAACCGCTGACGCCGGTCACGACGCTCAGGGTGCCCAGGGGCAAGCTCACGTCGACGTCCTTGAGGTTGAAGGCACGCGCCCCCGTGAGCACCAGATGCTCACCGCTGCCGGAACGCCGCGTCTCCGGTACGGGCATGTGAATCTCTCCGCGCAGCATGCGACCGGTGGCCGTGTCCTGCTTGGCGAGCTCGGCCGGGGTGCCCTGGGCCACCACCTGCCCGCCATGCCGACCCGCGCCCGGACCGATGTCCACCAACCAGTCCGCCTTGCGCAGGGTGGCCTCGTCGTGCTCGACGACGACGACGGTGTTGCCCGCGTCGCGCAGCTTCACGAGCGCACTCAGCAAGCGGCCGTGATCGCGCGCGTGCAGCCCGATCGAGGGCTCGTCCAGGACGTAGAGCACGCCCTGCAGCCCTGCGCCCAGCTGTGCCGCCAGACGAATCCGCTGGGCCTCCCCGCCCGAGAGCGTGTCCGCGGCCCGTTCCAGGGAGAGGTAGCCCAGACCGACGCGCAGCAGGAAGTCCGTCCGCCGCTGAACCTCGGACACCAGATCGCGCGCAATGCGCGCCTGGCGCTTCGATAGCTTCAGCGCCTCCAGCGCCGCGGGCAGCTGCTCGACCGGCAAGCTGGTCAGTTCGCCGAAGCGCACATCGCCCAGCCGGACCGCGCGCGCCGCGGGACGCAGACGGGTGCCCTCGCAGTCGGGACACGTCGTGTGCGACAGGAAACGCTCGATCTGCTTCTTGCGGCTGCCCTTCTTCCAGGCGCGCTCGACATCGCACAGCACGCCGATGAAGCGCCGGTTCCAGTTGGCAGATCCACTGAAGCGCTCGCCGCTCCAGCTGCTGGAATCCGCAAAGCGTTCGTCGCCGGCCCCGTATAGGAGCACCTTGCGGGCGGACAGCGAAAGCTCGCACCAGGGTGTATCCAGGTCGAAACCGTGTTTCTGGCCGACGCGCTCCAGGAAACCAAAGCTGACGCGCGGGAAGAGCAGCGCTCCCCCGCTCGCACGGGTCACCGCCAGTGCCCCCTCACGCACGCTCAGCTCCCGATCGCGTACGACGGCCGCCTCGGTCGGCTGACGCAGTCCGCCCAGCCCATCGCAGGTATCACACGCGCCGTGCGGCGAGTTGAATGAGAACAGGCGCGGCTCCAGCGGCGGCGTCTCGGCTCCGCAACCGGGACAGGTGCGCAGGGTCGAGAAGCGACAGTCCTCGCCGTCGACCTCCACGTAGACGTCGCCCTTGCCCAGCAAGAGGGCCGCGTCCACAGCCTCGCGCAGGCGCGACGGCTGGGCAGGATCGGGCTTGAGCCGGTCGACCACCACCTCGATCGTGTGGCGCTTGTAGCGCTCGAGTTCCTCGACCTCCTCGAGCCGCTGCACCTGCCCGTCGACGCGCACGCGCACGAAGCCCTTCTTTTGCAGGTCGGCAAAGACTGGCCGGTGGTGGCCCTTGCGGTCCCGGATCACGGGCGCCATCACGAGCGCGCGCTGGCCCGCAAGGTCACGCAGGATCTCCTGGACGATCGACTCCGGCGTGCGCGGCTGGGTGGGCCGCTCGCATTGCGGGCAATGCGCCTGCCCCGCGCGGGCAAACAGCACGCGCAGGTGGTCGACGATCTCGGTCAGGGTGCCCACGGTCGAGCGAGCTCCGCGCGGACTCGTCTTCTGGTCGACGGCGATGGCGGGCGAGAGGCCCTCGATGCTCTCCACATCGGGCTTCTGCATCTGCCCCAGGAACTGGCGCGCGTAGGCAGAGAGCGTCTCGAGAAAACGACGCTGGCCTTCCCGGTAGAGCGTGTCGAAGGCCAGCGAGGACTTGCCGGAGCCGGAGACGCCTGTCACGGCGATCAAGCTCTCGCGCGGAAGGTCGACATCCACCCCCACCAGGTTGTTCTGGCGGGCGCCGCGGATCTTGATCGTCCCGTCCCTCATCGGCCCCATTTACTGTGGATCGTGAACACGCGCACCTGTGTCAGTTACCCCGGGATCGCGGCTCCCGAGGGCTCTATCAGGCCGCTCGAGCGCCCCGTTCGGGCATGCTTTGGTCAACTCATTCGAGCCGCCCATCCTAACACCCAGTCCGATTCTCCGAAAGGCCGCACGCGCCGCCCGTACACAGGCGTTGCACCAAAATAAAACTGGCCGGGAATGCTTGACGCGACAGCGAGGCTCCACGCGGGGGGGGGCGAGCCCCGCTGGCACGCTGTTCAGTGCACGATGCGCTGGCGCATGGCCCCGTGCAGTCCGCGGCCCGCGGCGACGATGTGGCCACCCCGCAACCAGTCGTCTCCGCCATCGCCATCGGTCACCACCCCGCCGGCCTCGCGCACGAGTAACGCTCCCGCGGCCACGTCGTAGGGCGAGAGATGCAGCTCCCAGAACCCGTCCAGGCGCCCGGAGGCGACGTAGGCCAGATCCATGGCAGCGGAGCCCATGCGCCGCATCCCGCGCACGTCGTAGAAGAAGCGACCGAAGTTTTCGAGGTTGGAATGCTCGAGCTCACCGCGCCGGTACGGAAACCCGGTGGCCAGGATCGCCGAGGAGAGCTCACCCACGTCGCTGACGGAGATCGGCGCACCGTTCTCGTGCGCGCCGCCACCGGCGGTGGCCGTGAACGTCTGCCCCAGGCAGGGCAGGTGCACGACCGCGACGACGGGTTTCGCTCCGACGAACAGTCCGATCGAGACGCCGAAACACGGCAAGCGGTGCACGAAATTGACCGTCCCATCGAGCGGGTCGAGGAACCAGCGCGGACGCCCATCGGGCGCGTCAGAGACCTCCTCCTCGGCCTCGATGGCGTGCCCGGGAAACGCCTCGCGCAGGGTAGCGACCAGGGCCCGCTCGCTGGCCACGTCCGCGGCCGTGACCAGGTCGCGCACGCTGGACTTGGTGCCGATCGCCGCCGGGTCGAGCTGGCCCAGGTGGTCCATCAGTATCTCTCCCGAGCGCCGGGCCGCCGCGCTCGCGGTAGCCAGGGCCGCGGGTAGATCGATGGACTCAGTCGACATCGTCGACAAGCTCCTCACAGATGCGGTCCTGCATGGGTTTCCAGCAGTGTGTATTGAGGCCCTCGAACGTCGGATACTCCACCAGTATCGAGAAGATGAGCTCGCGCCCAGCCTCCGTGGTCAACCAGCCCGAGAGCGCACTCGTGCCGTTGATGAAGCCCGTCTTGGCATGCACGCGCCCGCGCGCCACGGACTTGCGCATGCGGCTGGCAAGCGTGCCCGTCTCCCCGGCGATGGGCATGCCCCGATCGAACAGCTCGCGTGCCGCCCCGCTGACCCCGCGCGCAGCCTGCAGCAATCCACACAGCTGGCGCGCGCTGACGCGGTTGTCGCGACTCAATCCCGAGCCCCCGACCTGCTTCCAGCCACCGCGCTCGAGACCGAGCTGATCGAGTGCCTGTCCGACCGCCTGGGCGCCGCCCGCACGCGTGCCCACACCAGCGACCCGCAGCCCGAGCGTCAGGAAGAGCTGGTCGGCGACCGCGTTGTTCGAGTGCGTCAGGATCGGGATGACGGAGTCCGAAATCGGCGAATGCATGCTCGCGACGACCTTTCCGCCGGGTGCTGAGCGCTGGCGCACGTAGCCGCCCTCGATCTCGATCCCGCGTTCCGCCAGCCCGCCCACGACGGCCGAACCGAAGAGCGCGACAGGGTCCGGCGCCGCGAAACGCGCATCCCAGTGCTTGACGCTGGAGGGAATCTTGCCGCGCACGGTCACCGCCGTCGCCGTCGCGCCGACCGCCACGTTCAGCGCGGCCTTCGAGCCTACCGTCTCCACCTCCCCGCGTCGCGCCAGCCCATGGTGGCGCGGACGTACGGCGACATCGGCACGGGAACCCGATCGCGTAGCGCTGACGTTCGCCGTCAGGCAACCCGCATTCGCACTGAAGCCCCCGGCCAGGGCACAGTAGTCCTTCCAGTACTCGCGCGACGAGGGCCACGCCGGCCCCGGCGCAGGATCCTCGAAGCTGCCCTCGTCCAGAACGAGCCGCCCGCGCACGCGCCGGATCCCGGCGTGCGAGAGCTCGCGCGCGAGCCCGTCAAGCCACGGCTCGAGCCCACCGTCCCCGTTCTGCCGGAACAGCGGATCGCCCCCCGCGCGCGCGACCAGATCGCCCGTCAGCACGCCTTGCTGCAGGCTGCCACGACTCTCGATTGGCGTCTCGTACGACGCATCCGACCCGAGCAAGACCAATGCCGCAGCCGTGGTCAGGATCTTCAGATTCGACGCCGGCCGCAATGGCCGATCCGCCTGAATCCCCACGAGTTCGCGCCCCGTCTTCGCATCGACCACGCAGACCGCGATCGTCGCGCTACCCGTGCTCACCTTGTTCTTGCTGCGCCGCGCCGCCTCGACGACAGCGTTCGCAATGGCCGTCTCCACCCCGCGCCGCAGGGGCGGGCGCGCATCGACGATCGGCACGCTGATCGGCCCGACCGGAGCCGAGAGCGTCGCGACCGGCTGCCTTCCATCGACCGATCCCGGGCCCCCTGCGCCCGGCTCCGCTTGCGCCGCGCCGACGAGGGACTCGAGCACCGGTAGCGCGCGCGGCGACTCGGCCGCAACGGCGGCACCCTCGTCCCAAAGCAGCCAGGCCAGGATGCCCACCGCGAGCCCGTTGCCCAGGATCAGTCCCAGGCGCCGCAATGCATTGCTGGACAGAAAACCCATGATCGGGGGCTCACAGTACCCCTCGGAGGAGGACAGACCAACCACCCGGTGCGGTCCGTCGCAACGTCACTGCAAAAATAGCCGCGGACGCGTAGCCCCAGTGCCCTCACGCAGGAATCCGCCCACGGGCCATCACGACCCGTAGCCGCTCGGATGCTTGCGCAGGAAATTCCAGGCGTCCGTGACGATGTCCTCGATATCGGGACGCTTGGGCTTCCAGCCCAGGAGGTCGAGGGCGCGCGTGCCGCCGCTCACCAGGGTCGGCGGGTCGCCGGCGCGGCGTTCGACGATGCGGGCCGGGATCGGGTGGCCGGTGACGCGGCGGGCGGTCTCGATGACCTGCTTGACGGAGAAGCCGGCGCCGGTGCCGAGGTTGCAGACGACCTCGCGCGCTCCGGACTGGAGCTGGGCCAGGGCGCGCAGGTGGGCGTCGGCCAGGTCCTCGACGTGGATGTAGTCGCGCACGCAGGAACCGTCCGGGGTGGCATAGTCGTCGCCGAAGACCAGGATCTCATCGCGCTGGCCGAGGGCGACCGAGAGTACAAGGGGAATCAGGTGCGTCTCGGGGTCGTGGTGCTCGCCGATGGTGCTGTCCTGGGAGGCGCCGGCGGCGTTGAAGTAGCGCAGGGCGGCGTAACGCAGGCCGTAGGCGGTGCCGTAGTCCTGCATCATGTGCTCCATGTGGAGCTTGGTGCGGCCGTAGGGCGAGATCGGGAGCTGCGGATGACTCTCGGTGATCGGGACCTCGATCGGGTCGCCGTAGGTAGCGCAGGTGGTCGAGAAGACGATCTCGTCGCAGCCTCCGGCGCGCATCGCCTCGAGCAGGTTCCAGGTGTAGAAGACGTTGGAGCGGTAGTACTCGGCCGGGTGCTCGACCGACACGCCCACGTAGCACTTGGCGGCGAAGTGCACGACCGAGCGCGGCTTGACCTCCGCAAAGAGCGCCTTCAAGGCGGCGGGGTCGCCCAGGTCTGCCTGCACCAGGCGACTCTTGCCCGACATCGATTCGGCGTGGCCGGTCGAGAGGTCGTCGAACACCACGGCCTCGATCCCCCGTCGTTCCAGCTCGCGCACCGTGTGGCTGCCGATGTAGCCGGCGCCGCCACACACCAGGACCGGGCCACGGACGTTTTCTTCGCTCATGTGGGTCGAGTCTACAGCAGGGCTCAGGCGGGATGCAGGGCCTTCAGCCCCGCGGCTTGCATGTCCGTCCAGAATCCGGGCCAGGACTTCGCAACGCACTCCGGCGTCCGGACGCCGACGCCGGGCACCAGCAGGCCGAGCAGACCGAAGCAGAACGCCATGCGATGATCCCCGTGGGAATCGAGCTCTATCGGGCCCGCGCGCCGTGCCGCCGGGGACCCGGGCGCGATGGTCAGGTAGTCCGCTCCGGCGCTGGCCTCGAGCCCGATGCGACCCAGGCCCGCGGCCAGGACCTCGATGCGCCCGCTCTCCTTGCCGGGCAGTGTCCCCAGCCCCGTCAATCGGCTCGCATGCCCGTGTGTCAGGGCAGCACCGGCCGCGACCGCGGCAAGTACGGGAGCCAGATCCGGCTCCCCCTGGAGGTCGAGGTCGGCGCCCCGGGTGGGCGCGCCGCGGGCGGACAGACCGGCTTTGGAGAGCGTGGCGTGGCAACCGAAGGCGCGCAGGTGCGCGGCGATCCGCACATCTCCCTGGGGCGAGTCCGGCCCGAGGCCGGGCAGGGTCAGTTCACCACCGGAGAGGCAGGCGGCTGCCAGGGCCACCGCGGCGGCGGACGCATCCGGCTCTACCGTATAAGACTGCGCTGGATAAGACTGCGCTGGCGGGCGCAGGGGACCGCGCACGAGCCAGGTGCTGCCGCCCGCAGCGGGCTGCGCCGTGCGCTCGACCGACACTCCGAAGGCGCGCAGAACTGTGCAGGTCATGTCGACGTAGGGTGCGCTCGGGAGCGCCCCGTCACAGTTCACCTCGAACTCCCCCGGCCATGCGGCGCACGCGATCAGGAGTGCGCTCAGCTCCTGACTGGAGCGCGGCCCCACGAGCCGCAGGCTGGAGGGCGGCCCGACGGGCTCGATGCGCACGGGCCAGCCCTCGAGCTGCGGGCGTCCGGGGGAGACCCCGGTCAGGCCAGCGCCGGCTGCGCGCAAGCTCTCGTACAGGGCCGGACTCGAGCGCGAGCGCAGGCTACCCTCCGCCTCGAGGACGATCTGCCCGCCGAGTCGCCCACAGAGCGCGCTTGCAGCCATCAGCAACCGTCCGGCGGTACCGGACTCCCCGATGGAGACACTCTCACCGGCCCCGGCGTGCAGGCCCACCCCGGGTCCCGGTGGACAGCCGCGGATGGAGAGGGACGCGGAGCCGATACCCTCGACCACGACCCCCAGACCGATCAGGGCGCGGGCCAGGGCCAGCACGTCGTCGCTCGATCCGGGGCGCTCGATGCGGGTCAGGTCGCCACAGAGTGCGGCGCAGACGAGGGCGCGCTGGGCGAGGGACTTGGAGCCCGGAAGCCGGATCGGTCCCCGCAACGGGCCGCCGGCCCGAAACCCCTCGATCTGTACGCCTCCGGCCCCCCCACGACGGCCCGGATCTGCATGCTCGATTTCATCCAATTGGAAACTCCACCGGGCGCGAATGCCCGCTGTGGATTGTAGCGCCCGCGAGCCCCTGCCATACTCCGCGCTCCCCCCAACCCCAAGCTGATCCATGTCACAAGAATCCGTCTACCTCGGCCGCGATGGCGGCCCCGAGGGTTTCGAACTCGTAGCCTCCGGCAAGGTGCGCGACATCTACGCGGCCGGCCCCGACCACCTGCTCTTCGTCACCAGCGACCGCGTCTCCGCGTTCGATGTGGTCATGGATGCCGGCATCCCCAACAAGGGCGCCGTCCTGACCTCGATCGCCGCGCACTGGTTCGCCACGACCGGCCATATTATCGCGAATCACCTGGTCCACACCGATGTGGATGCGATCGAAGGGCTCGCCCCGGAATGGCGCGAGCGCTGGCGCTCGCGCATCATGTTCGTGAAGCGCGCCAAGCCCGACCCGGTCGAATGGGTCGTGCGCGGGTACATCGCGGGCTCCGGCTGGAAGGAGTACCAGAAGACCCAGACGGTCTGCGGTATCGACCTGCCCGCCGGCCTCGAACTGGCGCAGCAACTGCCGCAGCCGATCCTGACGCCGACCACGAAGGAAGAGGTTCACGACCGACCGCTGACCCCGGGTGAGGCGCGCGAGATGGTCGGTGCGGAGCACTTCGACCAGGCCGAGAAGGTTGCACTGGCGCTCTTCGCGCACGGAACCGAGACCCTCAAGGGACTCGGCATCCGGCTGGCTGACACCAAGTTCGAGTTCGGCATGTGCGACGGCAAGCTGATGCTGATCGACGAGGCGTTGACCCCCGATAGCTCACGCTTCTGGGCCAACGAGGACTACCGTGTGGGCATCAGCCCACCGAGTTTTGACAAGCAAATCCTGCGCGACCATCTCGAGACTCTGGACTGGAACAAGGAGGCCCCGGCACCCGCGCTCGACGCGGCGGTCCTTCAGAAGGTCTCGGACAAGTACCTCGAGGTCTGCGAGCGCATCACCGGTTCGACCCCCCTGGAGGTGTCCTCATGACCGTCGCATTTTTGATGGGATCCGATTCGGATCTCGAGCGTCTCGAGGGTGGCCTGAAGGCGCTGCGCAAGCTAGAGATCCCCTTCGAGGCGCGCGTCCTCTCCGCCCATCGCACGCCCCAGGAGCTGATCCAGTTCGTGGAGAGCGCCGACACCAAGGGCATCAAGGTGTTCATCTGCGCGGCCGGCGGCGCGGCGCACCTGGCGGGTGTGGTCGCGGCCCACACGGACTATCCCGTGCTCGGCATTCCAATGGACAATCCGCCCCTGGGTGGGCTGGACGCCCTGCTCTCGACGGTTCAGATGCCCGGCGGAGTCCCCGTGGCAACCTTTGGCACCGGTGCCGGCGGACCGGTCAACGCGGCCCTGATGGCCGCCCGTATCCTGGCCCTGAGCGACCCGGGCCTGGCCGAGCGGTTGGTCAAGTTCCGGGAGGACCAGGCGGCCAAAGTGCGTGTGAAAGACGCTCGGGTTAAAGAGAAAACGGCCTGACGACGATCTCACCCCATGGCGATTGAAACTCTAAGCTGGCAGGGCGGCCTGGACGGCCACGTGCGCATGATCGAGCAGACCCTGCTCCCGGCGGCCGGCAACGGCCCGGGCGGAAGCGAAGTGCTCGAGGTGCGCGATATAGGGGCCATGTTCGATGGCATCCGCCGGCTGGCGGTGCGTGGCGCGCCGGCCATCGGTGTCGCCGCGGCATACGGGCTGATGCTCGGGATACAGGACGGGAGCGGTGATGCACCGGATGCCTTCATGGCGCGGCTCAGGAAGCAGGCCGACTACCTGGCCGGATCGCGTCCGACGGCGGTCAACCTGTTCTGGGCCCTGGAACGCATGGTGGCCCGGGCCGAGCGCGCACGTGCGGCGGGCGAGGACACGCCGACGATGCTCGCCACGCTGCTCACGGAAGCCCATGACATCTGCAAGGGCGATCAGGACACCTGCATGCGCATGGGCGACATCGGGGCCGAACTGATCGCGGACGGTGCCACGATCCTGACCCACTGCAACGCCGGGGCCCTGGCCACCGCTGGCATCGGTACAGCCCTGGCGCCGATCTACCGGGCGGCGGCCAGCGGGAAACGCGTCTCGGTGTACGCAGACGAGACGCGGCCCCTACTTCAGGGCGCCCGGCTCACGGCCTGGGAGCTGATGCAGGAGGGCATCGACGTGACCTTGATCACCGACAGCATGGCGGCGCGCGTCATGTACGAGGGCAAGATCGACGCCGTCTTCGTCGGCTCGGATCGCATCGCGCGCAACGGCGACGTGTGCAACAAGATCGGGACCTACTCGGTGGCCCTGGCCGCCAAGGAACACGGTGTCCCCTTCTACGTGGTGGCTCCGCTCTCCACCTTCGACGCGAAGCTCGACAGCGGCGATCTGATCCCCATCGAGGAGCGCGATCCGAGGGAAATCACCGAGGGCTTTGGACGGCGCACGGCACCCGAAGGGGTCAAGGTCTACAACCCGGCATTCGACGTGACGCCGGCGCGCCTGGTGACCGGTATCATCACGGAGGTTGGTCTGATCGAGCAGCCCACCATGGAAAAAGTGGAGGCCGCGCTGGCCTTGGGGGCCGCGCAGGCCAGCTGAGGCGGGCTCAGGCCCTCCGGAGCGGTGCACGGGGACCCAATAGGGGTTCAGAAGCCATGGCCCGGAAGCCGATGGCATGGGACGGATCGCAAGCGTGCACTTCGCCCGTGCGGGTTCCGCCTCCCCCAAAAGCCTCGCAGCGAGATTGAGCCCATGAGCGCCAAGCGCAAGACCACCGGTAGTTCCGCTAGTTCCGCGCCCAAGAAGAAGGCGGCCAGCCCGAGGCCCGATGAGATGAGCGCCGACCTGGTCGACTTCATCACCGCCATCGACGAGTACAAGCGACAGCAGGGGCGCCCCTTTCCGAACTGGAGTGAGGTGCTCGAGATCCTCAAGGAACTCGGGTACGAGAAGACGCCCGCCGGCTAAGAAGGACCGCGCCCGAGTCGGCCCGTATTGCGGCGTCAGGCCTTGGCGGGATAGATCGTGAACGCGGCGGCCATCTCCGCCACGCCGGAGCGCACGCGCTCGGCGACAGACGTATCTGCGGGCGCTTCAAGAATGTCCGCGATCCACCCACCGAGAGTGGTCATCTCGGCCTGCCGCAGTCCACGGGTGGTGACGGCAGCCGACCCCAGGCGCACGCCCGAGGCCTCCATCGGCGGCCGCTGGTCGTAGGGAATCAGGTTCTTGTTCGCGGTGATGTCCACCGCGTGCAGCGCGTCCTCGGCCGCGGCGCCGGAGAGCCCGCAGCTCGTGACGTCGAGCAGCATGACGTGATTGTCGGTCCCGCCCGAGACGATGCGCAGGCCACGCGCCTGAAGCGTCTCGGCCAGGATCGCGGCGTTCGCGACGACGTGCTTCTGGTAGTCGACGAAGCTCGGCTGTGCAGCCTCGCGCAAGGCGATCGCCTTGGCAGCGATGACGTGCATCAACGGTCCGCCCTGGCCACCGGGAAAGATCGCGCTGTTGACCTTCTTGATGAACTGTTTGGTGGTCGTGATCAGCCCACCACGCGGGCCGCGCAGGGTCTTGTGGGTTGTCATCGTGACCACATCCGCGTGAGGAACCGGAGACGGGTGCAGGCCCGCCGCCACCAGGCCCGCGATGTGCGCCATGTCCACCATGAGATGCGCGCCCACCTCGCGTGCGATCGCGGCGAAGGCCTCGAAGTCGATCACGCGTGAATACGCGGAGGCGCCCGCCAGGATCAGCTTCGGGCGCAGCTCGAGGGCCAGCACGCGCACCTGATCCATCTCGATGCGCTCGGTCTCGCGCTCGACCCCGTAGGCATGGAAGTCGTAGTAGGCCCCGGAGAAGTTCTTGGGGTGCCCGTGGGACAGGTGACCGCCGTGGTCCAGCGACATGGCCAGGACCCTATCGCCGGGTTCGCAGAGCGCCATCAGGGCTCCCATGTTGGCCTGGCTGCCACTGTGCGGCTGGACGTTCGCGTGGGTCGCGCCGAACAGTTCCTTGGCGCGATCCCGGGCGAGCTGCTCCACGGTATCGACGTGCTCACAGCCGCCGTAGTAGCGCCGGCCCGGATAGCCCTCGGCGTACTTGTTCGTCAGCACCGTCCCCACGGCGCCCATGACCTCGGCCGAGGTGTGGTTCTCGGAAGCGATCAACTCAAGTTGCGCCTCCTGGCGAACAGTCTCCGCGTCCACCGCGGCCCAGACCTCGGTGTCGCTGCGCTCGAACGTCGGCTGATTCATTCCGGCATGCTCTCGACGCGCTGCTGACCGATTTCAGCGGCCTGCGCAGCCTGCTCCGGCGTCAGGTCGCCGATGCGCTCGCCGGCCGCGTAGATGCCGGTCTCTTCCACGTTCAGGGTGCCGTCCACGTCCCAGATGAACCAGGCGCCTTCACGCTGGCCAGCCGCCGACGCACCATGCACTTCGGGGGTACCGTCTGCGTGCCATGCGCGCACCAGGCCAGCCTCCTGGCCTTCATCGTAGGTCACCGCCCGACGCGGTGCACCATCGGGATACCAGGCGTGCAGGACACCCTCAACGCGGCCGGCGGTGAGCTCGACGCGCTCCGCCAGCACCCCGTCCTCGAACCAGGTCTCCGCGACTCCTTCCGGAACGCCGTCCGCGAAGACCGCCTTGTTCGAGACCTGGCCGTTCTCGTGCCAGGTCAACCACTCGCCGGTCTTCCGGCCCTCGGCGTCGTGGGTACCTTCCTGGGATTTCGTCCCGTTCGGGTGCCAGCTGGTCCAGCTACCCACGGGTTGATTGTTCTCGTAGCGACCGCTGAGCTGCTTCTGACCGTTCGGATGCCAGCCGGTCGTTTCGCCGACACGCATGCCGGCCTCCCAGCGGATCTCGGCCCTCTTGGCGTTGCCCGGATGCCACTGGAGCTCCAGCCCATCGCGCTTGCCTGCCTTGAACGTCAGCTCGAACGCCTTGTCACCGCTGTCATGCCAACGCTCGTGCGTGCCCTGCGGAATGTCCTTGGCGAAGCCCTGCTTCGACATCAGCTTCCCGTTCTCGTGCCACTCCTGGAAGTCGCCGCGCTTCTTGCCGCGGGCATAGTTTCCCTCGGCCCGCTTCGCGCCGGACTCGTACAGGACCAGCTCGACCCCGTCGAGCTGGCCGGCGGCATAGGTCTGCTCGATCTGCTTGGCGCCTCCACGGAAATAGGTCACCCAGACGCCCTCCTCGAGCCCGTCCCGGAAAGCTCCCTCACGGGCCTTCTGGCCATTCTCGTACCAGTAGGTCCAATCCCCCTCGGGGCGGCCGTAACGGGTCGCCCCCTGCGCCTTGCGCATGGTCTGGGTCTCCGGGTCGTGCCACTCGGTCGACTCCGTGAGGCCTCCCGCGTCGTCAGCCGGTTCCTGCTCGCTCGATCCCCCACAGGCACACAGGCCCAGGAAAAGGGCAGCCAGGCCGAGGGTACTGATCAGGGGCAGCCGGCCCTGGTTCGCCGGGTCCATACCTACTTTGAGCGCTTTCATGGGGGGCATCCTAGTGCCCCGCTCCGAGAATTCGCATCACTTTGTTGGGTGACTTCGAGCCCGCGCTGACGCGCCCCGAGCGCGAGTATTCGAGCTGCTCCGGAGTGTTTCGAGGCCCCAGGCGCGACCGGGCAGGCACCAGAGTGGGCTGAACGCTCGCAACGAGGCGCTCGCCGCCAGGCCGACGAAAAGAAGCCGGCGTGGGGTTCAAGAATGCGGCCGGAACGCTCCGATGGGACCTGCAACACATCCCGGGGGGGGGGGGGCCGAGGGCCCTGCCAGGGAACGAATGTAGGTGCGGTGTGGAGCGGGGTAGAACCTCTCCACGGAGCAGACCGCCCGACCGGAGAACAGGAGCAGAGATGAGCATTGGCAACAGCCTGTGCGGCGGGATCGTCACGACCCTGCGCCGCGCCCACCGTGAATCAAACCTGGGGTGGGGCGTGCTTGCTCTACTCGCGATGACATCAGCCGCCGAAGCCGCCGTATCGAACGACGTCTTCCAGGAATCGAGCGGGATCGTCGTGATCGAGATGGAGTCCAGCGACGCTGCCGCTCCCTGGGCCCTGCGCACCGACGTCGGTGGGTTCACAGGATCGTCCTACCTCGTGTGGGAAGGCCCGAACCTGTTCAACACGCCCGGCCAGGGCATCTTCGGCTTCGATTTCGAGATCCACGAGCCGGGCGAGTACAGCTTCCGGATTCGCAACCACCACGACCACCCGGACAGCACCGAGGAGAACGACACCTGGGTGCGCATGGACGGTGGCACCTGGATCAAGGCCTTCTCGGGCACGCGCAACAGCTGGACCTGGGCCACCAATCACGAGCTCGACAACAACAACAAGCCGCCCGCCAGCTACCAGCTGGCGGGCGGGGTTCACCGCATCGAGTTCTCGGGACGCTCCGAGAACTTCCGCATGGATCGCTTTCACCTGTTCAGGCCCGGTCATCCGGACGGATCGAACCCGGGCGCAACGGAGTCGAGCACGACGCCGGGCACGGCCACCAACCACCCGCCCGTGGCGCGCTTCAACATCTCGCCGGACGAGGTTCCGGCAATCGGCAGCAATGCTGTCATCACGCTCAACGCCGGACCCTCGTTCGATCCGGATGCGGGCCAGCGCCTGAGCTACCGCTGGGACGTTCGTGGTGTGCGCTACGTCGAGGGAACCACGCGCGACAGTGGCGTGGCCAAGATTCGGCTTCTGGGAGGCACGACCCGGGCCGTCAGGCTGACCGTTCGCGACGATGCCGAGGAATCACTCTTCGACATCGAGTACGGCGTGATCAACGTCGTCGAGGACAACGACGCCCGCGTGCACGGCGCGCCGGTGGCGTGGCAGCCGCTCGAGGTCTGGTTCCAGGGCCCGACGGCCAGCGAGATGGACGCGGAACCGAACCCGTTCCTGGATTATCGGCTGCAGGTCACGTTCACGGGCCCCGCGGGCCAGACCTACGAAGTGCCCGGCTTCTTCGACGGGGACGGCAACGGCAACGGCGTCGGGGACATCTGGAAGGCGCGTTTCTCGGCCGACGAGGGTGGCCCCTGGAGCTACCAGGCGAGCTTCCGCAGCGGTAGCCAGGTGGCCGTCAGCCTGGGCGCGAGCGCCGGCGAACCGGCCGCCTTCGACGGCGCCAGCGGCGAGTTCTACGTCTTCAGCAACCGCGTTCCGGCGCCCGGCCTGCTGAGCAAGGGCCGCCTCGAGTACGTGGGCGAGCACTACCTGAAGTTCCGCGACGGCGGCTACTTCCTGAAGGGCGGCACGGATAGCCCCGAGAATATGATGGGCTTCAAGGGCTTCGACGACATCCAGGACAACGGCGGCGTCGGAATCATTCATGAGTTCGCGGCGCACATCAGCGACTGGAACCTGGGCGACCCGCTGTTCACGTCCAACACGACCGGTGTGGACTCGCGCGGCCTGATCGGCGCGCTCAACTATCTTGGCGAGAAGCACGTCAACTCCATCTACTTCCTGCCCATGAACCTGGGCGGCGACGGCCAGGAGACCTGCCCCTTCGTCGGGTACAGCAACTCGGTCTTCAACAAGTGCCACTACGACGTCTCGCGCCTGCATCAGTGGAACCGGGTCTTCAACCACGCCCAGGAGCAGGGGCTGCTGCTGCACTTCGTGCTGGCCGAGACCGAGAGCGCCAACGAGAACTGGCTCGACGGCGGCAATCTCGGGCCGGAGCGCAAGCTCTTCTACCGCGAGCTGATCGCGCGCTTCGGGCACCTGCTGGCGATCAAGTGGAACCTCTCGGAGGAGAACGACTACAGCGTCTCGGAGCTGACCCAGTTCGCCGCATACATCGACGCCCAGGACGCCTACGACCACCCGATCGCGGTGCACACGCACCCGAACAATTTCCAGGACTACGAGGCCATCGCGGGCAACCCGCTCTTCTCGGCCACCTCGATCCAGTACGACACCGACATGGCCGGCTCGCACACCGAGGAATGGCGCGCGCACTCCGCGGCCATGGGCCACAAGTGGGTGATCGACATGGACGAGAACAACCCGTACCACACCGGGTTGACGAGCACGAACGCGGACGACCTGCGCAAGCGCGTGCTGTACGACGTGTACTTCTCCGGCGGCCAGGTCGAGTGGTACATGGGCTACCACAGCCTGCCCCTGGGCGGTGACCTGCGCTGCGAGGACTTCGGCACGCGCGAGGCCATGTGGAACTATATGTGGTTCGCCCGCCGGCTGATGCAGCAACACATGCCCTTCTGGGAGATGGAACCCGCGGACGGCCTGCTCAGCGGTGAATCGGGCAACTACGGCGGCGGGCAGGTGTTCGCCAAGCCCGAGCATACGTACGCGGTCTACATGCCGAATGCCCAGCAGAGCGGGCAGCTGAACCTGACCGGAGCGCCCGGCCGCTACCGCGCGCGCTGGTTCAACCCGCGCAGTGGCCAGTTCGAAGGTGAGTCCAGAATCGTCGTGGGTGGCGGCATCCGCAACCTGGGCCCGGCCCCCGGCGACCCGAGCGAGGATTGGGTCGTGCTGCTGAAAAATATCCAGCGGCGTTGAGCCCGCGATCGCTAACGAGGCGCGCATGCGGCCCCCGCGGTCTGTCCATGGATCCGGGGGCCGCAGCGCCTCGACCCGACGCCGGTCCAACACTGGCCCGACGTCGACGTACAGAAGTGGCCTGGACGAATCCGACAAATGGGGCGTGGGCCTGCCCCACGCCCGGCTAGCATCCTCGATCATGACACGCACGACCCGCGACCTCTCGCACTGGATTCCCCTCCTCCTGCTCGGCCTCGGCTGCGGCGCCTGTAGCGGCGGAGGCGCGGCCGGCCGGCCCAACATCGTGCTCATCACCCTGGACACGACACGGCCCGATTACTTCGGCACCTACGGCTACGCGAAACCGGATCACACGCCCCACTTCGACGCCCTGGCAGAGGACGGCGCGCGCTTCGACATGGCCATCTCGGCCTCCTCGGTCACGCCCGTCTCCCACGCCTCGATCCTGACGGGCACCTACCCCTACACGCACGGCCTGCGGGTGCTCTCCGCCGCGAGTGGATTCAGGATTCCGGAGGGCCAGCCGCTGCTGTCGTCCTTCCTCAAGGAAGCGGGATACGCCACCGGTGCGGTGCACAGCGCCTTCCCGGTCTCGTCGTACTTCGGCTTCAACCGCGACTTCGACCTCTTCGACAGCATGGAGGGCTCGATGATCCCGAAGGAGGACAAGGGTGTGCTCGGCTGGGACACCCAGAACCTCCAGCGTCGCTCCGACGGCTCCACCGACGTGGCTCTCGCCTGGGTCGCCGAGCAGGACGGACCGTTCTTCCTGTGGATCCACTACTGGGACCCGCACGACCCGACGCTCATGCCGCCCGATAGCGAGCTGGGCCCGCGGCTGCTGGCCCTGCTGAAATCCGCCAAGGAGTCCGGCACCCTCGACAGCGTGACGCGCGACCGCTTCTACGCGGCCGAGATCCACTATCTGGACGCCCAGTTTGGACGGCTCATCCAGGGCTTCAAGGACCTGGGCGTCTACGACAACAGCGTGATCGCCCTGACCGCTGACCACGGTGAAGGCCTTTCCGACGGCGCGGCCGACCACAACTGGGCGGCACACCGGATGGTCTACCAGGAGCAGATCCTGGTGCCGCTGATCATCCGCACGCCCACAGCGGCGACGCGCTCGGAGATCGGCGAGGTCGTGCGCACGGTCGATATCGTGCCGACCCTGCTCGACTACGCCGGCCTGGACGTGCCCGACTTCATCGACGGGGAGAGCCTCCGGCCCCTGATCGAGGGCAGGCCCTCGGCGCCGCGCATCGCCTACGCGGATCAGATCAACGGCTACGACACGAACGCCAGCATGATCGAGAAGCGCCCGGACGCGAAGTACCTATTCTGCATCATCGACGGCGACTGGAAGCTCACCTACAGGCCGCACATGCTCAAGGCCAGCGAGCTGTACAACCTGCGCACGGATCCGGACGAACTCGTGAACCGCATCAACGACCATCCCGAGATCTGGGAGCGACTCATGGCCGACCTGGCCAAGCGCGACCCCTGGGTGCTGGAGCACTTCGCGGACGATGGCACGGCCGATCCGGATGTCATCGCGCAGCTTGAGGCGCTGGGCTACGCGGAAGGCGGCAGCGAGCGTACGCCGGACGAGTGGCAGTGGACATGCCCGGGACACTACGACGAGCGTTTCTCGGAGCCGGGCACCCATGCGGGCTGCGGTAAGCAGCTGGTACCTGTCTCAGGCGAGTGAGCCCGGGGCCGGAAACGACCCACAACGGACAGAGCGGGCGCCCCGGTGAAGGAGCGCCCGCACCCGTCACTGGCCAGCTCCCCTCATCCCCCCAGACAAGAATCGTTGGCCAGTCCGGGTGTACCCGTGTCCGTATTCGTGGCCGACAGGGGCGTCGACGAGTTGCACCAGCGTGCGGGGTCGTCATTCGCCACGACGTCGAAGGCCGAGATCTCGAGACTCGCCGAACGACCCGCCGCATCCGGCCAGAGGGTGCCACCGTCGAAGACCACCTGATCCACGAGGCGCCCGTCGGGCAAGCTCAGGATGATCTCGTCGTCACCGTTGGACAGGGTCGTGCCGGACAGCACGAAGTCCACCGTGACGCCGCCATTGAGCGTGGGGTCATCATTCTTGCCGAGCACCAGGAAGTCGCCAGCGGGCACCACGATGCCCATGCCGGCGTTCGCCAGGGTGACGCTGTCCGAACCCAGGTCACTGAGCACCCAGCCCTCGATATCGACCCCCACGGAACCGGGGTTGAACAGCTCGATCCACTCGCCTGCGGAGTCGCCGACGGTGCTCGGGTCCTTCATGAACTCGGTGATCACGATCTCCGTGCTCGTCGTTCCGAGGCCCACCGGGTCGCGATCGTGGACCGGGCCCAGTGAGAGGCTGTTGCTGAGCGAGGCCTGCGCGAGCGACGCCCCGGGCGGGATCGTGACCACGCTCAAGGTCGGCCTGGCGAGCAGGGTGGCAGCCGAGAGGGGCATCTCGAATGCTCCCACGACGTCCAGGGGGACGGCTGCGATCATGCGGCCACGGGCCTCGCCCAGGCAGCCCCCGAGCATCGGCCGCGCTGCGCCGCCGCCCGACACGCCGCGACGATAGGCCAGAACGATTCCACGGCCCATGGCGGGCCCGTTGTCGAGGCGCAGCACGCGTGCCCCCTGAACACGGTGTACGGCCAGATTGGGGGCGGTCGCGCCGGTCGGCGCACAGCCAGAAGACGTCTGGGCCTGGCCGGTCTCGGTCAGACACAGGAGCAGGGCGGCGAGGGCGAGCGGTCGTTTGAGATCCATCACAGGTAGTGCAGGTCCTTGGGTATCGGGTGGTTCGAGGTGGGCGGCAATCCAGATCGGCGACCGGAGATCGACGACTCCCAAGGGACCGCCGCTCCCGTGAGCGGTTTCCCCAAACCGGCCCGGAAATTCTTTCCTGACGGCACAGCTCCCCTTGACAAGAAGCGCGTAGCGGGGGAACTTTAATAGGACCGCTACCGTCCAGACGGGGCCCCGTCCTGCCCAGCACCCGCTTCGCCATCACCGGATTCGAACTCAACATGCGCGCCACCCAGCCGAGTCTCCGTACCGTCGTTCAAGGGCTGACCATCGCCGCAGGCATGGGACTCACCTTTGCTGCCATCGGCCCCGGCGGAACCGTGCCCACGATTCTGGCCGACTTCGACCAGCCCGGGACCCAGCTCGGCGAGGCCATGGTAGACCCGCTGCTGCGCTCCGAGCAGTGCACGTCCTGCCACGCCAACTACGACCTCGGTACCGAGCCTTACCGGCCCTGGGCCGCATCCATGATGGGCCAGGCCGGACGCGATCCGATTTTCTTTGCCGCGCTCGCCATCGCCGAGCAGGACGCCGACTTCGCCGGACACCTCTGCCTGCGTTGCCACGCACCCATGTCCTGGATCGAGGGCGACACCATCCCGACCGACGGTTCAGGGCTGAGCCAGGCCAACGGGGACTTCGACGGCGTGTCGTGCAACTTCTGCCACCGCCTGGTCGACCCGGTCTACGAGGCCGGCGTCAACCCGGTCGAGGACCTGGGCATCCTCGCTGGCCTGATCGACGCACCGATCAACGAGGTCCACACGGGCCAGTTCGTCATCGACCCGGAGGACCGCCGCCGCGGGCCCTTCGAGCTGGACGCAAGCTTCCCCTATCACCAGTGGCGCGAGTCCAGCTTCCATCAGGACTCCCTGCTGTGCGGAACCTGCCACGACGTATCCAACCCGGTCTTCACGCGCCAGCCCGACGGCACCTACGACAAGAACGCCGATGGCCCGCACCCGACCCAGGACAAGCGTGACGAGTTCCCGGTCGAGCGCACCTACAGCGAGTGGGCCAACAGCGACTTCGCCCTCGCGGCGATCGAGATGGGCGGACGCTTCGGTGGCAACAAGACCGCGGTCTCGAGCTGCCAGGACTGCCACATGCCGGACACGTCAGGCACCGCGTGCGTGCCCGGATTGGGTGGTATCGCACGGGATGACCTGCCCCAGCACCACTTCAACGGCGCCAACAGCTGGGTCCTCCAGGCCATCCGCAGCATGTTCCCCGACGTCGAAACCGGCCTCTCGGCCGTTACGGTCGCGGATGCCACGCAGCGCAACATCGACATGCTTCAGGCGGCGGCCGACCTGGATCTGTTCCTGGACGGCGGCACCCTGAACGCACGCGTCGTCAACCAGACAGGCCACAAGCTGCCCACGGGTTACGGCGAAGGCCGGCGCATGTGGTTGCACGTGACCTTCTTCGACGGCGGCGACGTGGTGCTCTCCGAGCACGGTCAATACGACGCGCCGACGGCCACCCTGACCACCGGGAACACGTCGGTCTTCGAGATCGAACAGGGCCTGGACGCGAACATGTCCGCGGCCACGGGCATCCCCGCCGGCCCCAGCTTCCACTTCGTGCTGAACAACACGATTGTCAAGGACAACCGCATCCCGCCCCGCGGCTACAACAGCGGCCCGTTCGAGGACGCCCAGGCCCAGCCTGTCGGCGTGACCTACGCGGAGGAGCACTACTGGTCCGATACGCCGTACCCCGTTCCGATGGGCGCCGTGCGGGTCGAGGTCGAGCTCTTCCACCAGACGACCACGAAGGAGTACATCGAGTTCCTTCGTGACGAGAACACCACCAACAGCCGCGGTCTCGAGGCCTACAACCTGTGGACGGCATTCGGCAAGAGCGCGCCGGTCCTGATGGCTTCCCTGGATCGCCAGCTAGCCTCCGGCCTGTGTGCCACGCCGGTCACCTACGGCCTGCCCAAGCAGAACTCGACGGGCACCTTCGGCCATATCTCCTCGGTCGGCCTTCCGAGCGCCGCGGCCGGCACTTTCGACATCACGTTGACGGGCGCGCGACCGAACACGTTCGCCCAGATCATCTCCGGCCCCGGTTCCCGCAACCTGCCCTTCGCGGGCGGCTCCCTGCTGATCCGCGTCCCGATCCAGCGCGGACAGGTCTTCGCACTCGACGGCCAGGGCGACGGCAGCGTCACGGTCCCGGTCGACCCGATGCTGATCGGGACCAAGCGCTTCTACCAGATCTGGTACCGCGACAACCCGGACCCGTTCGGCATCGGGCTCTCCAACGCCCTGGCCGTCGACATCTGCGACTAGCAGCCCCAGGGGCATCAAGACCCACCGCGACGAGGATCAGCGATCCTCGTCGCCGTTTTCCTCGTCCTGTTCCTCGTCCTGTTCCTCGTCCTGTTCCTCGTCCTGTTCCTCGTCGGAGCCCACGTAACCGAGCCCATCAAGTCGCCTCAGGATCTCGGCGCTCTGCCCGCTGTTGAAGGCGCTCGGGAGCGGATCTGCGGACGCCGCCCATGCCTCCAGCTGCCCGCGGAGAGACTCCAGGGCTGCCGCAGCCCCGGGATCCAGGTCCGACCGCAACAGGTTCACCTGTTCCCCCGGATCGGTTTGCAGATCGAACAGCTGTTCGAGGCCCGCGCTCGCGAGCATGACCTGCGGCCGCCGTTCGCGCGAGGACAGGTACGGGGCCTGCACGTATTTCCAACGACCCCTACGCACCGCGCGCGGCTTCAGGAGATTGGGCCATGGACCCGTTAGCTCGACCGCGCGGGAGAGCGGCTGGGTCGCCTGGGTGTAGACCGGCCCGCGCTCGAACGCCCCGCCGGCGAGTGCCGGGACGAGGCTCATTCCCTGCACCCTTGCGGGTCTTGCGAGGCCCAGCAAATCGCACAGGGTCGGCACGATATCGATCGTCGACACTGGCGCCGTGACGCGAGTTCCAGCTCCACGGCCGTCCGGAAAGCACAGGATCAACGGGACACGGACCGTCGTGTCGTACACCCAGAGTCCGTGGTTCCAAGCGTCGCCGTGCTCCCAGAACGTCTCGCCGTGGTCGCCGGTAAGGATCACCAGCGCGTCCTCCAGGATCCCGCGCGTGTTCAGCCCCGCGAGCAGCCGCGCGATCTGTTGATCGATGTACGCGACCTCGCCCGCGTACAGGTTCGCCAGCTGGCGATCGAGTCCACGCGGCTCACCATCGGCCTGCTCGATCAGCGGCCGAAACAGCCCGTGAGTGATCAGCTGGGAGACCGAAAGAGGCTGTCCGAGGATGCTCTCCACGCGCTCAGCCACGGCCCTTCCGAGGTGGCTATCGCCAGCCTGCTCGAGGTCTCCGGGGCTACGAAAGCTGGCCCCATGGGGCGCCGGCGGCTCGTAGGGCTGGTGGGCGTCAAAGTAGTGCGCGAACAGGAACATGCGCTCGGCCTCGACCCGGTCCACATGGGACAGGAGCGCGTCCGTCACCTGGCGCGCATCGCGCTGATCCTGATCGTGGCCGCCCCCGCGCTCGGCGCCCACGAGGACGTCGAAGCTCTCGTCGAACGTGTCGAAACCCTGGTTGAAGTCGAAGGAGCTGTGCAGCGCCCAGGAGCCGAGAAAGCCCGCGGTGTGAAAGCCCTCGTCCGCCAGCAGCTCGGCCAGCATCACGTTGGCCGGGTTCACGTTGAAGCCGTTGCGGGCCACCCCGTGGGACTGCGGGTAGCAGCCGGTCATGATCGAGGTGTGCGCCGCCAGGGTGGTCGGCGCCGGGGAGAGCACGTGCTCGAAGAGCACGCCCGCCTCGGCCAGGGCCGCGATGCGCGGCGTGGTCGGGCGCGTCGCGCCGTAGGGGTCAAGGTGGTCGGCGCGCGTCGTGTCGAGGCTGATCAGGACGACGTGCCGGAACGGGCCTGGATCCGGGCGCGAACAACCGACCGCGAGCAGGGTGAGAAGCGGCACGACCTGCAACGCGCGGCCACCGGCGCGCATCGGCCCACGGGGCTCGGCAAGTCGAGCTCGCCAGGAATCTCCCGCGAATGGTGAATGGCGAGTCATCGGGCGTCCCATGCTTCCCAGCCTAGCGCATCCCCGGCTACTGGAAGTAGCGCACGGCGACGCGCGTCCCGTGCTCCCAGGTCGCGTCGCTTCCGGGTTCACCGTCCGGACTCCAGTGCAGCCAGAGGCCCTCGCGGTCCCCATCGGTCCAGAGGCCCTCGGCGCGCTTGTCGCCCGTGGCGTACCACTCGGTCCAGGGGCCGTTTTTCACCCCGCGTGAATACACCTCGGCGGTCCCCTGCTGGCCATTGCCGTACCAGCTCATCCAGACCCCATCGGGCAGGCCGGCGCGGTAGCGGCCCTGGCGCTGGAGCTGGCCCCCGGGGTAAAACTGCCGGAATTCGCCCTCCAGGAGGTCTCGGCGCCAGTGGCTCTCGACGAACACGGAGCCATCGTCGAAGGGAATCTGACGCACCTCCGGCTTGCAACCGGCGCAGAGCGACGAGCAGGCCACACAGGCCCACAGCAGCGCGCGCAGGCGCAGGACTCGTCGCAGGGGCTCCATGGACGGAGAGTACACAAAGGCCACCAGGCGGGCTCCAGGCCGGGCATGGACAGCCCTATGGATTTACACTGCCCATACACGGCGTGCTGACGCGCTGGCGGGCAAGCCCGGGGCCCCGGCACAGGATTAGCGGGGGGGAACCTTTTTGTGTCCCCGGCGGTCCCATTCTGTGGTTCGCTACATATAGCTAGTAGCAGGTACGC
>JBLHKW010000035.1:0-36393 GCA_047618565.1 Planctomycetota bacterium | reverse complement strand
ATCTTGAGCTCGATGACGCGGTCGAAGGGCGTCGGAGGTACGGGCTCGGACTCCTGGGCGAGCAGGAGCGGGATGGCGGCGAGCAGGGTAGGAAGCACCATCACCCTATAATAGGAAACGCGCGGCTTCAGAAGCGGTCGGATCTACGGCGAGGTGCCTGTTGCGGCGCCAGGCTCGATGGTCGGTGCCCACGCCCATCAGCTCGGGGCACCCTTTGGGGGATGGGGGCGCAGCGACCCACGGCTGAGCCTCGCCGCCAATGCGCGGCGTCAGCAAGTATGATCCCTGGATGACCCTCAGCCTTCGTCATCCGGCCCTGAAAGCGCTTCTTCTGGTGGCGCCACTCTGCGTTGGCCTGGTGAACTCGGGTTGCGTTGCAACGGTCGAGGACGTCGATCTGCCGCGGGTGCCAGGTCAGTCGCTCGCGCCGGCATCCGACTCGGCCCTCGGACGGGTCTTCGTCTCGCCCGGCGATGACCGGGGCTCACGCTTCGCCCCCATGGACCGCGGCGACGAGGGGCTCGACGTGCGCCTCGCACTCGCGGCCAGCGCGGAGTCTTCGATCGATGCGCAGTCCTACCTCTGGCACGAGGACACCTCGGGAAGCCTGCTGCTCAACTTCCTGCTGGAGGCTGCGGACCGCGGAGTCCGCGTGCGACTCATGATCGACGGGTTCAGGCTCGAGAGCTACGAGGACTTCGACAGGGGCCTCGACCTGCATCCCAACCTCGAGATCCGGGCCTTCAACCCAACGCTCCATCGCAGCGGAATCTGGGAGCGCCTCGAAGTCATCGGAAATCTCGGGCAGCTCGATCACCGCATGCACAACAAGCTCTTCCTGGTCGATGGGGTTGCTGGCGTCTTCGGTGGACGCAACGTCGGCGACGAGTATTTTGGCATCAGCGACGAGGCTAACTTTCGAGACATGGACCTGCTCGCGTCCGGACCGGTGATCGGGCAGCTTGCACTCTCCTTCGACGAGTTCTGGAATAGCGAATGGGCTATCCCGATCAGGGACATCACCGCACCCGTCGCCGCAGAGCAGCAGCGGCTCGCCCAAGATCGGGCGCGTGAGTCCCTGCGAGCGATGTTCGAAGAGGACCGGCGAGTGGATAAGCGGCGATCCCTGCAAAGGCAGGGCTGGCTCGGTGCGCTCGAGCGCGCCCAGGGTCGGATGGTGTCAGGCCAGGCACTCGTCCTGCACGACGCGGCGAGCGTCGAGAGCGATGGTTCGACGTCGATCCTCGCGCGCGCCTTCGAGGCTGCCCTGGGGGGCACCCACGGTGACGTGCTGATCGTTTCCGCCTACCTCGTGCCGGACGAGACCTTCCTCGAGCACGTACGCGAACACGTGCATGCCGGCGAGCGCGTCCGCATCCTGACCAATTCCTACGTGAGCACGAATCAGCCCCTGGCCCACACCTTCTACGCTTCCGCGCGCCACGACCTGCTGGCCGCCGGCGCCGAGCTCTACGAGCTGCGCGGCGACGCGTGGAGTCATGTGCACCACAGATCGCCGGGGAGCCAGGCCCTGAAGCTGGGCTTGCACGCGAAGAGTTCGGTCTTTGGCGACGCCCACGTGCTGGTCGGATCGATGAACGTCGACCCGCGCTCGATGACCCTCAATACCGAGCTGGGGGTGCTGATCGAGAGCCCGGAGCTTGCCGTATGGGTGCGCAGCTGCCTGGAGCGCGAGTTCGCCGCTCGCAATGCCTGGCGGGTCGAGCTGAACGATGACGGGAGCCTGCGCTGGACGACCCAGGGAATGGTGCTTCATGAAGAGCCCCAGATGAGCGCGGGGGAACACCTGCGGGAGTGGTTCCTGAGACTCTTGCCGCTGAAAGGAGAGGTTTGAGCCTGCGTAACTGGATCACACTCCTGGCCTTCGGGCTGTGCGCTTGCGCGAGCACACCGGAGCCTGTCGTGCTCGCCCCCGTGGCCCATGCGCGATTGACGGAGCACGGGTTCCGCGAAGCGAGCGCGGGGGTCGCCGCACGCCTGGACGCCGCAGCAGCGTGGGCCGTGTTTCCCAACATCGAAGACACCTCCGCGGACTGCGCCCACCGTGGAAGTCTCTTTCGACCCGACGCCCCCCCCGTCGCGGCCGTACTGCGCTGCACGGGGGCCCCCACCGCGCCCGCGGGCAGCACCTACCACCTGCTGATCATCCTCGATGACCCGGCCGACGTTGAAAGCCTCCGGGAGATGGCCCTCGACCTGAGCGATGCTGACCACTTCTCACCGCACGATACGCAGGAAGCACTTCGGCAATCGGCGCGCCGCATGGTGGTGACAAGCAAGCGCGAAAGCCTGCTCTTCGCGACCTGGCCCCTGCGTCAGACCCTGGAACTGGCCAAAGCTGATTGACGGGCGGGCGCGGCCCCCGGTGTTCCATCAACGCCCATCAGGTTCTCGGATGCCACGCTGACCTGGGGATCGACCGTGATCGGAGCTACTACGAGATGACCATGCAGCTCTTCGACTCCCACCCGGTCGAGACACTCGCGGTCTAAATCCAGGGCATCGACGTCGCATCCCACGACATGACGCGGCACGTCTTCGGGCCCAACATCAACGCGGTGTGGCCGGCACGAGTATCAGAGCGAGAAGTCGAAACGGCGATGCGGCGCGTCGAGGACATGTACGCGCATATCGACGGGCTCGTCGTGGACTCCTCGAACGGGCGGGCCCGGAGACGGATGTCATCATCGTCTCCGACCACGGCTGGGAATACGACGGGACCAGCCACCTGAACCACAACCCGGGCATCTTCATCGCAGCCGGCCCCAGCTTCGTGCCGGGGGGGAGAGCCGGAGACCGTTTCGATCCTGGGCCTCACGCCCATCATGCTCACGATCCTGGGCTTGCCGCTATCGCGTGACTTCGACGGAACGGTGCCCGATGGAGTCCTCAGGGCCGGCTTGCAGGGCGACATCGAATGGGTCGACGCGTATCCGATCGCCCCGGTATCGGCCGAATCCACGGGCCTGGGCAAGACCAGCGAGGACGAGGAGATGCTCGATGCGCTGCGAACCCTCGGGTATGTGAAGTAGCGCTGAAGCGGGCCGCGTTTGCCCGCCTAACGGCCCTTCCAGGCCGGGCGACGCTTTTCCTGGAAGGCGCGCAGGCCTTCGGTCAGGTCCTCGCTACGCAGCATCTCGTCCAGGCCGTCGTACTGGGCGTCCATCGCATCCTGAACGCTGCCGTGCTGCATACCCTCCATCACGCAGCTCTTGATGGCGCGCACCGAGAGCGGTGCACAGTGCTGGATCTTCTCGGCCCACTGATTCGCGGCAGTCATGAGTTCGGCCTGGGGCACGACCTCGTTGACGAAGCCGAGGTCAAGGCCCTCCTGGGCGGAGACGCGGCGCCCGGTGAGCAGCATGGCCATGCCGAGCTTCAGGCCAATCTGGCGCGTCAGGCGGTGCATGCCGCCGGCCATGGGCACGAGGCCGACGCGCGCCTCGGGTAGGGCGAAGAAGGCGCCGTCCGCGGCGACGATCAGGTCGCAGGCCAGGGCGATCTCGAATCCGCCGCCGGCGGCGACACCGTTCACGGCGGCGATGATCGGCTTGGAGCTGTGGAAGCGCGAGGTCAGGCCGCCGAAACCCGAGGGCGGATCCATCGGGAGCTCTTTATCCGGGTCGAGGGACTTGAGGTCGAGCCCGGCGCAGAAGGCACGCTCTCCACTGCCCGTGAGGATGGCGACCCAGAGGTCGGGATCCGCATCGAAGCGATCGAAGATCTGCGCCAGCTCGAAGTTGGCGTCGAAGTTCAGAGCGTTCATCACCTCGGGCCGGTCGATGGTGACCGTCAGGACGTGGCCCTCGGATTGGATGGTGCAGAATTCGTGCATGGCTCTTGCCCGATCTCGTTCCCCGATCGGGAATCAGCTTGGGTGGCGGTTCACGGTCCTGATGGAGTGGCCTGGACGCGCGGCCCATCACCACGCCGGTCGCCGTATCACTTGAGTGCTTCGGCGGGTGCGTCCATGGGTGCGTGGACGGCTGCGGGGCCCTTGGCAGGCGGCTTGGGCTTGTAGAGGGTGACCAGGGTGCCGCCCGTGGCTGCCAGGGCGATGCCCGCGTAGAACTGCCAGCGCAGCGTGCTGATACCGCCGGCCGGCGGGTGCATGGCGATGGCCACGCAAGCGTTCACGATGGGCGCGCCGGCGAAGATGATCGACATGACCACGGCTGGCTTGCCGCCTGCGCCGAAGGCCAGCAAGACGCAGAAGGCGCCGATGGCCCCCACCGTGCCTGCGACCAGGGACCAGGTCCATCCGGCGCTGGGCATGCTCCAATCGCCGCCCTTCGCCACGATGAAACCGGCCGGGGCGAGCACGGCGATGGCCACGTAGGCGATGCCGACCATGAAGAAGGCCTTGTAGCGACCGTTGACCGGGTCGTTCATGCCCTCCTGCCCCATGTGCAGGAAGATTCCGTAGAGTCCCCACGACGCGACCGTCATGAAGGCGAAGACCATCCAAAGGTTTCCGCTGCTGGTTCCGGGTGCGGGCATGGTTCTGTCTCTGATCAGGGTTGGGCTTGGGGAGTCGGTGGCCGAGGACGTCAGTCTCCGGCCGCAGCGATGAGGCGCGTCACTTCAGCAGGCATGGGCGCCGCGCGCAATCTCTCAGCGGACGGTTCCTTGCGAACGTGGACGATCGTGAGCTCGCCGCGCGC
Source organism: Planctomycetota bacterium (assembly GCA_047618565.1). GTDB lineage: Bacteria > Planctomycetota > UBA1135 > UBA1135 > JBLHKW01. The sequence goes on along the minus strand of JBLHKW010000035.1, from coordinate 31,708 downwards.
GATCTGCGGGCCGCTGGGCGTCCCCGCATCATCGACGGCCTGAAAGGTGCACTGGTAGCGCATGGACTTCGAGCCCATCTCCAGCACGCGCAGATGGATCTCGACCTGGTCCTGATAGCGCGCCGGGTAGGTGTAGTCGCAGGTCGCGCGCACGCGCACCCAGCCGAAGACGGATTCGCCCTCGTGCCCGTGGACGGTCAGGCCCAGGGAGCGGAAGAAGGCGTGCTCGGTCTCCTCCATGAACCGGAAGAAGTTCGCGAAGTGGACGATGCCGGCCATGTCGGTCTCGGCAAATTCCATCAGGCGCGTACGCTTGAACTCACTCGCTTGGGTCTCGGCCATGGATCCCTCAGGCGTAGCGCGCATCCTGGTGGCGCTCGAGATAGAAGGCGGGCAACAGGCCGTCCACCTGTTGAAGTCCGAGTGCCGTCGTCCGCACCTGCTGATCGTCGAAGGTCAGGAAGCCCGCATCGCGGTGCTGCTCCAGGGGCGCCCGGAAGCGTTCGATCGGGTCGACACCGAACTTGTCCTTGAAGTAGGCCACGTCCAGCGCGCCCTGCTTCAGCTGCAGGATGAACTCGCGGATCAGGCGCTCCTCCTGGCCCAGGGTCAGCGCGCGGATGATCGGCAGCTCCCCGGCCTCGACACGCTCGATGTAGCGCTCGAAGGTGTGTTCGTTCTGGGCATGCTGTCCGCCGAGATGGCTGAAGGAAGAGACGCCCAGGCCGAGCATGTCCGCGCCGTGCCACAGCGCGTCGCGATAGACGAAGCTGATATCCTTCGAGCGGCACGCGGTGTAGGCGCTGCTCTGGTGGTAGCCCTCCTGCGCCAGGCGATCGAAGATCTCCGTGGACCAGCGGCGTTTCGTCTCCCAGCCAGCCACGGGGGCGGCCTGCGCGCCCGTGTCCTTCATGCGGCTGTAGAGCGTCGTGTTGTACGGAATCTCGATCTGGTAGACGGTCAGGCTCTCGGGCCGCATGGCGACCACGCGTTCGATGCAGCGGCGCCAGTTCTCATCCGTCTCGCCCACCATGCCCGCGATCAGGTCGATGTTGATCGACGGGAAGCCGACCTCGCGCGCGAAGGCGTAGGTGCGATCGATCTCCTCCGCTCCGTGGGCGCGATTGTTGATCTTCAGGATCTCCGGGTCGAAGTTCTCGACGCCCAGGCTCAGACGCGTGACACCAACCTCGCGCAAGGCCTCGATCTTGGCCAGGGAAAGCGTGCCGGGCTCGCACTCGTAGGTGACCTCCTCGACCTCGCTCCAGTCGAAGCAGTCCTTCAGCTCGTTCAGCAGGCTGCGCATCTGGTCCGCGCTCAGGTAGGAGGGCGTGCCCCCACCAAAGTAGACAAATCGCGGCTTGCGACCCGCGAGGTAGGGACGCGCAGCGAGCGTCCGGGCCTCGGTGCCGACCGCGTCGAGGTAGCGCCGGATCTCCTTGCTGTTCTTGTCGATGTAGACCTTGAAGTAGCAGAAGTCGCAGCGCTTGCGACAGAACGGGATGTGAACGTAGATCCCGAGCGGACGATCGTCGGAGGGCGCGCCCGCGAGCACGCTCTCCATGGTCGAGACCTCGTCAGTCGACCAGAACGAGAAGGGCGGGTAGTTGGAAATGAAGACGTTGCCGACCGTGGTCGGGTCGTCCGTGCCTTCCGGCTCGCGGGCCATGCTCGTCTCGTCAGTCATCGACTTCTCGCTTCACGCAGGGACAATGTACCTCCGGCGGCCATCGGATCCAAAACGGCGCCTGCATCCCCCGGGGCTCGGGTCTCGAAAATCACGCGCACGCCTCCAGAAAGAGGTCCGTGAATCCCTGAACATCGATCTCGCGCGGATTGAACTGAGCCGTCCACTGGCGCGCGGCCTCCTCGGCCAGTGCCCCGCAGCCGCCCAGCTCCACACCGCAGTCGGCCAGGGAGGTGGGCAGTGAGGCGAGCCTCAGGTACTCGACGAGCCGTGCGTGCAGGGCATCGACGGCCGCGTCATCGGAGCTCCCGGCGGCCGCGAGCCCGGCGGCGCGCGCCAGCTCCGCGTAGGCCGTGGCCACGCGCGGGTCGGTCGCGTTGAAGCGCACCACAAAGGGCAGGCACATCCCGACAGCCTGACCGTGGGGCACGCCGTGCTGAGCGGTCAGCGGATTGGCCATGGAGTGTGCGGCACCCAGCATCGAGTTCTCGATGGCGCGCCCGGCGAGCGCTGCGGCACGCAGCATCTGGCCGCGGCCCGCGAGACTATCGGGCTCCGCGATCACGCGCGGGAAGGCCCGGTCCGCCAGCAGGAACGCCTCGCGCGCCAGTCGCGTCGATACCTCGGTGCCCTTCGTGGTCACCAGCGCCTCGACCGCATGCCCGATGGCATCGATCCCGGTGCAGGCGGTCACGAAGGCTGACAGACTGGTGGTCAGGGTGGGATCCAGCAGCGCGATGCGCGGCGCAGCACGACTGTCGCCACAGGCCATCTTCTGGTGATCCTCGGCGCGTGCGATCAGGGCGAAGGATTGCACCTCGCTGCCGGTGCCTGCGGTCGTGGGCACGGCGATCATGGGCAACAGATCGGCCGTCGCCTTCTCCACGCCCCAGTAGTCCTCGAGGCGTCCACCACAACAGTGAATGAAGTTGGCGCCCTTGGCGACGTCCATGCAGCTACCGCCGCCGAGAGCGATCAGAAGATCCGGTTGGAACGAGCGCATTGCACGCACGCAAAGCTCGACGTCGTCCGTGGTTGGGTTGGCGACCAGATCGCTGAAGCGTTCGTGCTCGACGTCTGCCGCGCGCAGCGAAGCCTCCGCGCGCTCGACGTGGCCCGCTGTGACAAGGCCCTCATCGGTGACGATCAATGCGCGCCTTCCGAACTCCAACGCCAGGGCGCCCAGTTGCTCAATGCCGTTTTCCGCCTCGATGACGCGCGTGCCCGCGCTGGCATCGACCGCGCTCGGGTCCGTCGCTTCCTGATCCGGTCGCCCCCTACCCGCGAGCTCCGACATTACTTTCCGCCGCCGGCGATCCAGGCACCGTCCCGCTGCAGGGCGCGGCGCGAGTACAGGAACTCGAACAGGTTGCCCTCGTGGGGCTGATCCCACTCGACATGGGAGGTCGGCAGCGGACCGATATTGAGCCGATGGATGTCGCTGCTCGACGTCAGACCTGCGATGAAGCCCGTATCCCGGGTGATCGCGGTCAGGACCAGGGTCTCCCCGATGCTCTCGAGCATCTTCTCCTGCGGCACCTCGACGACGCTCGCGAAGGGGAACAGAAACTCCGTGTTCGCCAGCGGGTGATCGAGGCTCTCGCAGTGCACGACCGTGGGCAACAGATAGGTCGCCCCGTCCTTTTCCACGAGACGATCCGAACCGCGCTGAATTGCGCTCATGTCGGTCGCCCCGCCGCCCTCGACGCCGGCCGTGATCGAGGCGTCCATGGATGCCGCAAACGCGGAGTTGGCAAAAGCCGCCAGGCCCGCGTCGGGATCGTCCGCAGAGCGCGCCTGGATTCCGGCGAGAGCCTTGGCCAGGGCCTCGGCGATCTCGCGGCCGTGGGACGGCACGTAGATCGCGGACGCATTGATGCAGCTGCGCCCACCATTATCGGAGACGGAGGCGATCAGCACATCCAGGTGATCGCGCCAGTTCGCGGCCTCATCCGCACCCAGGAGCACCTTGCTGCGCCCCGGGCCGTGGATCTCGACCGCAGGGTTCCCGCGGTAGGGACCGGTGGTCTTGGCGTCGCCAAAGAGCAGCACGCGACCGCAGCCGTCGATGACCGTGCGCGCGCCGTCGTGGTCGGTAGCGTAGAGACTGAACGCTTCTTCGGGAATCCCGGCAGCGATCATGGCGCGTGCGATGCGCATCGGCGTCCAGGGCTCCTCGCGGCCGGGCTTGAGCACGACGGGCGTCTTGAGGGCGATCGCGGGCACCCACAGGGAGTGTACGCCCGGAGAGTTGCTCGGCAGCACGGCGCCCAGGGCGTCGGCGTTGGGCGTGTACCAGACGGGCACGCCGTCGTGGGTCCCGATGCCACTGTCGAGCACGCACGGGTCCATGCCGCGCATCAGGCCTTTCAGGACGGTGCGGATGTCGCTCATGACACCCGCGACCTTCTGCATGTTCCGGCGGCACAGGGTATGCGGCAGACCGCTGGTCGCGTTGAGCGCGGCCACGTACTGCTCGGGGGTCTGGGAGGAGGCGCCCTCCTCCGTGCCGAGCGGCAACTCGTCCTCGAGGAAGATGCGCGCCGCGGAAGTGACTCGCTCGAGCAACTCCGCCATCGGCATCTCGCGCAGCTTCGCGGCGCGCTGGGCGGCGCGCTTCAGGTCACGTCGAATGATGCCGCCGTTGGCCTGGCTCACCACTGCGATCGGCGCGCTGTCGGCTCCCAGGCGATGATCCCGCAGCTCGGTCTTGTCGAGACTGGCGTATTCACGGCCGGCACGCAGGACCGGAAGATGGGGCGTCATGGCCATGGCCTAGTAGACGCCCTCGATGATCTTGGTCTCGCTCGCGCCGAAGGGTCGCACCTGACCGACGCCATCCCAGGGACCGTTCTCCCAGGGCTCGCAGCGCGTGGCTTCATCGCGCTCCAGAAAGCGCGGCATGAAGAACTCCTTCGTGAGCGTGGTCAGCTCGACCTGGCCCCATTCGCCATAACCCACGAGCTTGCGGGAGTCCGCGGGGTCCGTGACGCGCAACACAGCGCGCGGCTGCGGCGCGTAATACGTGATCGCGTAGCCGTCCTCGCGCGACAGCGGCCGGTGGGCGGCCAGCCCCATGAGCGTGTTGCCGTAGGTCGGATAGAACGCGACGCGCTCCTCGAGCACCTCCTCGATCAGGAAGCGCACCATCTGCGGTGACATCTCTGTCCCGCCGCAGAAGACACCCTTCACGCCGGCGTCGGCGATGGAGAAATCCTCGCCCAGGCTCTCGAGCAAACGCGGCGTGGTGAAGAGCACGTCCACCTTGCGGTTGCGCAGGATGGCCAGAGCCTGCTCGATGACGTGCTTCATGTAGTCCGCAGCCTGGTCGTGCTGCCCGGTCCGGATGAGCTTCTTCACCCAGCGCGGATCGAGGTCGACGAAGTAGACCGACGAGCCCCGGAAGTTGGCCAGGTGCTCGATCGCCAGACGCAGGCGGCGCGGGCCCGTGGGCCCGATCATCAACCAGTAACCACCGGGCGGAAAGGCCGCGTCATCCAGGGTGGCCGAGAAGTCCTCGTAGTCGCGCTTGTAGTCATCCCAACCGATGCGCTGCTTGGGTATCCCCGTCGTGCCACCGGTCTCGAAGATCGTGAAGGGCCTGTCGGCGAACCCGCGCGGGATCCAGCGCTCATGGGCTTCCGTGCGCAGGCGTTCGCCATCGAAGTTGTCGAAACACTGGATCAGGTCGTCGAGACCGCCCACATCCGCAACGGGGTCTCCGGCGGCCTCATTGGCCCAATCGATCCAGACGGGCGTGCCCGTCTCCGGCGACGTGTGCCAGCGCAGGATCTCCCTGACGTGTGCGTCCAGTTCGGTCTGCGCTTCGGTGATGGAACTCATATCAGTCTGGCGTGCTCAGACGAGCTTGCGAGTGGATGGGATCATGAAACGCGCCACGCGCTCCGCGGGCGGCGGGGTCGTGAACAGGCTGACCACCACGAGCGCGACACCCGAGGCGGCAAAGATGACCGCGACGGGCATCATGCCCATCACCAGGTACTCACCCGAATCCTTGACGCCCGCCTGGATGGGCGCGATCAGACCATCGTAGAACAGGTAGCTCCAGGTGACTACCATCGCGAGGATGGAGGCATAGGCGCCGGCCTTGGTCACGCGCTTCCAGAAGAGTGCAGCGAAGATCAGCGGGAACAGGCTCGCGAATCCGCTGAAGCACCAGACCGCCAGGTCGAAGATGTTCGGGGGCTGGAGCAGGGACAGCAGGTAGGTCACGGTGACGATGGCCACGATGAAGCCGCGCCCGAGCAGGATCTTCTGGCGATCGCTGAAGCGCTCGGGTCCGGCGATCTGGAGCACGATGTCCTGGGTGAACATGGTGCCGAGGCACACGAACTGGGAGTCCAGGGACGACATGATCGCGGCCAGGATGCCAGCCGTCAGCAAGCCCGACAGGTAGGGGTTGTGCAGCAGCGTCCCGACCATCTTGGCCAGGATTGCGTTCACGTTGCCCCCCGGCGCGGCCATGTCCATGTCCGGAGCACCGTTCATGCCGGCGGCCCAGATCCCGATCAGGATGCAGGGTACCCACACGACCATGATGAAGATCGGGTGCGCCACCGCGGTCAGCCGGAAGGTCTTCGCATCCTTGGCCGTGAGCCAGTGCTGGAAGAGGTGTGGGAACATCCCGACCGAGAGTGGCACCAGCCCGTAGGACAGGAACTGCAACTTGTCGATCTTCGTGCGCACGATGTGGTCGTGGGCGTGCTCGAAGGTCAGCTGGGAGGCCGCCACGACACCGCCGAGCGCGTCGGCGATCAGGTTGAAGGCGATCACGCCGGTGATCATGAAGATCACCGTCTGGAAAGCGTTGGCCCAGGCCGCCGCGCGCAGACCGCCGGTGAAGATGTAGAAGAGCACCACCGAGCAGATGACGAGTCCCGTCAACCACGGCGGCACGGATCCCTCGAAGAGCACCTTGCCGCTGGGCAGCACGGTGCCGGGGAACACATCCGGGAACATGCCCTTCGTGACGCCGCGCAGGACGGCACCGGCGCCCAGGATCCCGATCAGGAGATAGGGAATGACGAGCCCTACGAGGATCGGAAAGAGCAGGTAGCCGATGCGCACCGAATCGAAGCGCGCCCGGAAGAACTGGATCTGGGTCAGGAAGTCGTAGCGCTTGCCGATGGCCCACAGGCGAATGCCGACCAGGAAGAATACGGCGGAGTGCAGGATGGCCGACGAGGAAGCCATCAGGCCGTAGACGCCGGCACCGAACTGGTACGACTTGCCGGTCGAACCCACCAGGGCGAAGGCGGTCATGGTCGTCCCGAAGACGCTCATCAGGAGCAGCACGGGACCGATCGAACGACCGGCGACGAAGTAGTCCTTGCTGGTGCCCTTCGTGCCCTGGAAGAGCCTGCGCGTGAAGAACCCGAGTCCGACCAGGGACATCAGGTAGACACCGACGACATAGAGCGGCGTCGGGTCAGTGGGGGTCGTCATGGCTCTGCCCCCCTTCTTGCGCGGCGTCCGGCGCCTGCTTGGCCCATTCCTCGATGCCCTCGGGCCAGTCGAAGCGGACTACCAGAGCCCACGCGATGGCAGCCACGAGGGAACAGGCCGCGTGGTACGCGAGCGCCATCGGTATGAAGCCGAAGACGAGCGTGTCGTCATCCCAGGCCCAGAAGTCAAAGTGCAGGACTGCGGCGACCAGCACCACGCCCCAAGCAAACTTGCCACCGCCACTCATCCGTCAGTCCTCATTTCTAACCGTCGGACTTCTCCGCGGCGATCGCGAAGAGGTGCGTGTGGGTGGCCACGTAAAGAACGCCGTTGGCGGCGATGGCCGAGGAGTAGACCGGGGCGACCATGTCGATCTCCTTGACCGCCTTCTTGTCGTACTCCTTGGTCGCCGGAATGATGGTCATGTAGCCGTCCTCGTTGCCGATGTAGACGCGGCCGTCCGCGACCAGGGGCGAGGCCCAGATGTGAGCCATGGTGTCGTGCACCCAGTACTCCTCACCCGTCTTCGCGTCCAGGCAGTAGATGAAGCCGGAGAAGTCGGCGGCATAGAGCAGGCCATCGCTGGCTGCCATGGTCGACAGGGAGCGATGGATCTTGCGATAGCTCCAGACTTCCTTACCCGAGGGGTCCAGGCAGGTGAGGTTGCCCACGCCTTCGCCGTGCTCCGGATCCTGCCCGATCAAGGCGTAGACGAGGCCGTCGTAGGTGATCGGCGTGCCGAGGATCTCGCTGGGTCCGAGCCGGTGCGTGTAGGTGATCGGCTCGCCGTCCTTCATGCGGTACTCGGCCGGGTTGCAGTCGAAGCGCCAGGCCTCCTCGAGCAGCATCCAGCCGTCATCGTCCTCGACGGGGTCCGGTGTGAAGGCGTAGCAGATGCCGTCCGGACCACCGAAGATGCAGAGCTCGTCCTTCTCGGTACGCAGGTAGGTCGGTGAGGACCAGTTCGAGTGGAAGATGCGCGAGGACAGGCCCGAGGCCTCCTCCGCCACGAGCTCGCCGGTCTTCTTGTCCACCAGCAGCAGGCTGGGCGCGTTCGGCGCCGGCGTTTCCACGTGGCCGTAGTCGACGCCGTTGGACGAGGTAACCCACAGCATATCGCCCGCGATCAGCACCGAGCTGGTCGTGATGTTGTGCGGGAAGACACCGCACTCATCGATCATGTTCATGCTCCAGATGATGTCCGCATCGGTGGACGTCAGCTCGCCGGCGGGCTTGCCCTTGCCGGCCATGTAGGCAGCCTCTTCCTGGAACGGGCCATCGTTGCCATCGGCCATCCCGTTCACGTCCAGGCACATCACCTCGCAGCGGTTCGTGACGAGGTAGATGCGGTCACCCTCGACCGAGGGCGAGGAACAGATACCGAGGAATTCCCAGTCGCTGACCTTGCCGGTGCCCAGCTTGGGAATGTTCAGCTGCCACAGGTACTCGCCCGTGTCTTCCTTGAAGCAATACACGCAGCAGCGGTCGCCCTGATAGCGCTCGTCGCGCGGCGTATCGTTGTTCGTGCCGACGAAGATCAGGCCGCCGGAAACCGTCGGGTTGCCGTAGCTCTGGGAGCCCAGCTTGGCGATCCACTTCACGTTCTCGGTGGTCGTAACATCGATCTCGTCCGTGACACCGATGTAGTCGCCCGCCACAAAGTCGGCGGGCAATCCGGTCTCCGGACTGCTCATGTTGCGGGTCTCGTCGCGGCCCCACATGGGCCAATCGCCGTCCCCCTGGGCGTGCGCCGTCGACGTGAGCACGAGCAGGAATGCAGCGCTGATGGGGCCCGTAAGCCTGGATGCAGGCGAGTGCTCGATACCAGAGGAGAGTTTCATGTGATCAGTCATTGGGGGTGACGTGGATGTTGTCGATGTACGCTGCGAAGCGGCTCTGGGGCGTAAATGAGTAGACGCCGGCCGCCCCGTGGGTCTGCACATGGGGATCGGGGACCTCGATGGTCCAGGCTTCGGGCTCGTCTTCCCCGCGCGTCCAGACCTTGGCGCGCACGAAGCCGCTGCCATCGCTCGCGACGTCGACGCGCGTCTTCATCGTGTACCAGACGCCCTTCTTGATCTTGAACGGCACGTCGACCATGAGGCGCTCCTTGTTGGAGCTGACCTCGAGCGTCTGGTGGTTGCCCTTCAGGCGGATCAGGTAGCGCTGGTTGATGACGCCCATCATGCAGAGCGTGCGGCGGTTGCCGTCGGACATCATGTCCGCCTGCACCGTGTAGTTCGAATCCTGGTCGTCGCCGAGCAGGCTGATCGTGCGCTGGAAGAGCGGATTGTCGAGACGCCGGGCCACGACGCGCTCCCCATCGAGGTCGATGACCTTCCACTTGATGCGCGCACCGAGCCAGTGGCCGGGAGGGAATGCAAAGGGAGCATCGCCGCCCTGATCGAGCTCGAAGGAGCTGAAGTCCTCATGGTGCGGAAGCGTCGGGACCACGCGCACGCGCGCCGTTCCGGTGAGGTCACCCGAGGTCGCCGTGACCGTCCCCACCCCGGGCTGGCCGGAGGTGCACACGGGGGGCTTGCTGAAGGCCACCTGATCGCTCGGAATCTCCCGCACGAAGCGCCCTTTTGCATCGAGCGCACGTACCGTAAAGCTCGGCTTCTCGCCCGCGCGCAGGGTCACGTCAGCGGGCACGAGTTGCAAGCGCACGGCGTCGCTGCCACTGGCCTCGGGAATGGTGGGCCAGACGGGTGCCCCGTCGGCCGGCTTGCCGAAGCAATAAAGGCGATCGGTCGTGTGTACGTAGATGCGACCGCCCGAGACGGCCGGTGCTCCGAGGCAGGCACCCTCGAGCTGCACCTGGCCGAGAATCTCCATGCCCTCATCGGAAGGCTTGATGATGAACAAGCTGCCGTCGTTCATCGGCACGTACAGCTTGCCATCGGCCGCCAGCGGCGAAGCGTGCAGCTGGTCCGCCCCCAGCTTCTGATGCCAGAGGGTCTCGCCGGTCTCGGCATCGATGCAGACCAGGTCGCCCGTCTGTACGGTCTGATAGATGCGATTGTCCGCCAGCACCGGCGAGCTGGTGAAAGCCACGGCCTTGTTGCGCCAGACCTCGGCGCCAGCAGCCAGCACACCCGTCTCGTCCGGTGCCTTGTCGAGGCTCAGGGACACCATGCGCCCGATGGCCGACGAGTCGATGTTCTCCTTGCCGTGCACCGCGATCACTCGATCGCCGTCGAGCACGGCCGAGGTGCTCATGCCGCCGAAGACGAGCGGGAAGCGCCACACGGGATCCCCGGTGCGCGCATCGATGCAAGCGACATGGCCGCCGCCAAGGCAAGCGTAGAGCAGCTGACGTCCGTCGCGCTCCTCGAACACGGGCATGCCGTAGGAGCTGTCCTTCGGGGGCCCACCGGGTGTGGACGCCCAGATGACATCACCCGTGGTCTTGTCGAACGCGAAGAAGCGATCGCGCGCCGGGCCGAGCGGGCCCCAGGCGGCGAAGATGAAGTGGATGATGACGCGATCGCCGAGAATCAGCGGAGCACCGACGCGACCATTGGGGAAGGAAAGGCGGCCCAGGTCCTCGATCAGCGAGCGCTCCCAGAGCTGCTGCCCGTCCGGAGTGAATCCGTGCAGCAGCCCGCCGGCCGTCATCGCGAAGAGGTTACCGGTCGCCGGATCGACCGTTGGCGATCCGATCGCGTAGCGACTGTAGATCACGTCGGACAGGAAGTCGGGATTGCGGTGCTCCCAGATCAGGCTTCCCGTCGCCTCGTCCAGGCAGAAGAGCACCTCCTCGAGCTGCGTTCCCTCGCCTTCATAGCCCATGCCGAAGACCCGGCCATTCGACACGACGGGCGTGCCGCGGCCCGAGATCGGGTAGCTCCAGAGGTGGTTCTCGCCGTCGACCACAAGGGTGTCGATGAGCCCGGTCTCGGGGGACGTCCCGTTCTGGTCAGGGCCACGCCAGCTCAGCCAACCAGTACGGACGCCGACAGCGCCCTCCTGGTGCTGGCGGCCGATCGAGGAGGGTTCGGTGGCAGCCTGACTGCGTGCCGATGAGCACACGAGCAAGGTGGACACACAGATCAAGCTGATCAGAGGTTTCATGCCTATTCCATCTTGCCTGGTGAGCAGGCAGCAGGTGGCGAATGGCCACCCTTGCAGCGCACCAGAATGGGTGCGCGGGGCCGGGAATCATACTGGGGAGCGCTTCTGGAGCCTCCCCCTAAAACGGCCCCCAGCGACTTGTGGGCGCGAACTTACAGGGACGCCCCCCCCTCGAGCCCCCCTTGCCTGCCCCCACCTGAGGCCCTGGAGCGTTGCGCCGCCCGTGGATGACCTCCGCCGCGGGTCGCCTGTCAGCACGCGCGCCGATGTCCGGATGCGGCGCCGGCGAGTCCGACCAGGCCGTGCGAGCTGACCTGACGAATGGCGCCGGGCCGACTCAGACCAGCGGGCCCCCGTAGCCAAGCGGATCCGGCACGTGCGCGAACTCGGCGACCGCCTTGAAGAAGGGCTCGAAGTCGCGGTCGAGGTCGCCGATCAGGCAGTCCGTCAGTTCGGACCGGAAGCCAGGATGGCTCTTCAGGAACTTGCCGAAGTTGAAGTCACCGTCGTAGAAGGCGTAGACGAGCCGCCGCATAGGTTCCATCTGCTTGCGGAACTCCTCGCCGTAGGCCGTGAAGCGTGCGGCCGAACAGTCCCCCGCCGCGAGTGCTGCGTGTGCGGCATCCGCAGCCATGACTCCGCTCCAGAGCGCGTAGTACACACCGGAGGAGAAGACCGGATCGAGGAAGGCGAACGCGTCGCCGGCGAGCACGAGGCCATCCATGGCACAGTGTTTCGAGCGGTAGCTGAACTCGCTCGTTGTACGGAACTCGTCGACACGTCGCCCGTGCTCAAGCCGTTCGCTAATCCACGGTTGCGTCCTCACCTCGCGCTCGAAGATCTGCGCCGGGTCACGCCCATCCCGAAACAGGTAGTCCTTCTCCGCCACGACACCGACACTCGCGCGATCATCGGGCAGCGGGATGTACCAGAACCAGCCCTTCTCGGGCAGATAGGCAATTGTGGTCGTTCCCTCATCGACGCCTTCGTCCCGCAGCGCCCCCTCGTAATAGGTCCAGATCGCCAGCTTGCGCAGTACGGGGTCGGGCACGCGCCAACCCAATTGCCCCTGGGAGATCGCCTTGCGGCCACTCGCGTCGATCGTCAGCGGCGCGTTCAGCTCGAAGGACTCACGTGCAGCATCGCCTGCCCGCACGCCGGTAACCCGACCGGAATCGTCCATCAACAATCCCTTGACGGTCGTCTCCGCGTGCATGATCGCCCCCTTCTCGAGCGCGTTCCGCAGCAACATCCGATCGAACTCGCGGCGCACCACTTGCCAGGTTCGCGCGCAGGGATGATCCGTGTGCTGGAAGAAGTAGAACGGCTTGGAGACCTTGCCGGAGAGGCCCGCGAACTGAACGCTGTTCTTCTCCACGACAAAGCTCGAGCTCGCGACCTCGTCGACAAGTCCAAGCCGGTCGAGCGGATACCAGCAAAACGGGATGAGAGACTCCCCCACGCGGTAGTAGGGCGTCGACTCCTTCTCGATCAACGCGACACGCCGCCCGTTGCCCGCCAGGATCGCCGCAGCCGACGCGCCCGCCGGCCCGGCGCCGACCACGATGACGTCGTAGTTGGGATCGAATTCCTGACTCATTACTTCCTGCTGGAGGGCACCCATCGGGTGCCGGGAGGGAGGGAACGTCCCCGGCGGCGCGGTCCCTGGATAGCCCGCGCGGTAAACATGCCCACACAGTGCTGCTGCATCGCCCCCTATTTCAACCGCCACACGGGTCCTCAGCAACCCTGCGCCCACGCCCCAACACGACCTTCACAATCCGGCGAGCCCTCGATGACATGAGAGGCCCCACCACAGGGCACTAGGCACGTATCGAAGTGCGCTCAACGTGACGCAGCAGCGTGCGACCGAGGCCGTGGGTCACGCCACGCGTTATCTCACGTAAGAGGCTGGCCTGGAGCATGCCGATCTCGGCACTGAGGCGCGCCTCTGGCAGGCAGAGCACCAGCGGCTGACGGCGCTGGACGCTGCGATGGGCGGCGCCGTCCTCGCTCAGGTTGCCGATCCAGCGCGGCTCGCGACCAAGGAACTTGCGCGAGACGTCGGACATCCTGCGCGCGGCGCCACGTGCCTCGGCCTCCGAGGTGACGCGGTTGATGACGAGCAGCGGAACCGCGTTCGGTCGGCGCTGCAACAGGACCTTGAAGAACGCGTACGCGTCCGTCATGGCCGTGACGTCGGGCGTGGTCACGAGAACGACCACGTCGCAGGCCGCGGCCAGAGCGACGGTCTGGTTGGAGATGCCGGCGGCGGAGTCCACGAGCAGGTACTGGTACCCGAGCTCGAGCTTCTCGATGCCGGACGCCACGACGTGCATCTGCGGGCCGGACAGCGAGGCAAGGCGCGCGATGCCCGAACCTGCGCCTATCAGATCGAGGTTCGGACGACACGGCGTTACGAGTTCCTCGATCGGCGCGCCGCCATAGACCAGGTTGGCGAAATTGGTGTGCGGTGACACGTTCTGCAGGATGTGCGCGTTACCGACTCCCAGGTCGCCATCGACGATGAGCGTCTTTCCGATGCGCGCGAAGAGGCTGCTCAGAGAGGCCGTCACGAGCGACTTTCCGGTGCCGCCCTTGCCGCTGGCGATGCATATGGAAGCCGCCCGAACGGGCGCCAGGACGTCGAGATTGGTGACCACCGTCCCCGCCGGCCCCAGGCGCCGGTTTGAAGACCGATTTCCTTTGAACCGCAGAAGACTCCGCGGCCGCATCCAACTCATGATCGTGACACCTTCGCTTGCAGAGGAGCGTCCGAACACACTCAAGCTGGCAAACAAGCGGCAGGGTTCCAAGGCCGCATGTGCTGGATCTGCGCGCCAATCGGAGGATAACGCCCGATTGGCGGGGCACGGCGCGTTCCCCCGTATGAGAAAACGCCCCCTACGCGCCCAAAAGCGAGAACAAAAGCGTTATACGGGACTTCCTAGTCGTGGAAGGCCGCGATCTCTTCTGGCGTCAATAGAGGCTCGGAATCCATGGGGATCAGCTCTACCTGCTCCAGTTCATCCCCATCGTCGATCTCGGCCAGGTCATCGTCATCGCCTGTGAGGTCGTCACTGAGCTCGACGAGTCGCGCCAGAACACGGTCCACGAAATCATCCACGTCGCCCTCGCCGAGTACGCCCTGGGGCGTCGTCGATCCAGCCAGGCTTGCCTCCAGGCGTACCTCGCCCGCACGCAACGCGCCCAGCCTCTGGCCCCGATAGAACCAGTCGGCAGCACCTTCACCCTCGACCAGCTTGACGCCCTCGTCGACGCGCGACATGCGCTCGATGAATGCGCGGCCCAGGACGTGGAATTGCTCGGGAACGCCATCGAAGAACGATGCCCTGACGGCGGCAGCTCCGGGCTCGCCCGCGGGGCCGCGAGCCGGTACGAGGTAGGCGCCCTCGCCTCTCTCGCTGCGCACGGTACGCACCTCGAACAGGTCGAGTTCAGCGCTGCCCCACACGCTCAGTCTTTGGAGCGCCTCGGTGTCGAAGTGCTCCGCCAGGCAGACGGCCCGGACCGGAGTGTGCGCCGTATCGTCGATGGGTACGGGTCCGCCATCGGCGCCTGGGGCTTCGGGCGCCGCCAGGTGCCAGTGTCGGGCCAGCACATCCAGGTGAGTACGCACGAATGCCAGGGCGTCCAGCAGGTCGAGCACGACGCGCCCGCCCTCCCCGGCAGTCCAGAGCACGAGCACCAGCGCGCCCTCCCCGTCGAACCCCAGCCAGTCGATCGAGAGGGAGTCGCCCACCACGAGGTCGCGATCGACGATCTCGAAGTCCCTGATGACGCCCGCGAGCTCACGCTCCAGGTCCTGGCGTCGGTCTGCATCGAGATTCGGGGCACTCATCGGCTTGGGCTCACCGCCCGGCTGCGACTCTTGTACACGTGCGCCAGCGCCAATGCGAGCGCATCGGAGGCGTCGAGCGGTTTCGGGGCCTCGGTCAGGCCCAGGGAACGGGCCACCATGGCGGCCACCTGCTCCTTGCTCGCCCTCCCGTTGCCCGCGACGGCCTTCTTGGCGACCGCAGGCGGGAATTGCACCACCTCGGCCCCGAAGCGCACGGCCGCCGCCAGGAGCATCCCGCGCCCCTCGCCGATCCGCAGGGCGGACTGCACATTGCGCGCCGCAAAGGCCTCCTCGAGCACCACGACCCGCGGCCGCAGACGCTCCAGGATGAGGTCGAATTCGCGACTCAGGACCCCCAGGCGTTCGGGGACGGAAGCGCTACGCGGCGCACGCAGGGTACCCGCCGCAAGGAAGCGAGGTTCCACCCCGCGGCACACGAGGGCGCCGTACCCCACCACCAGGGTGCCCGGATCGATCCCCAGAACGATGGGCCAGGGGAAATCCTCGGGCACCGAAGCCAGGCCTGCCTCGGCCGCACTGCTGTCCTCGGGATTCTTCAAGATGATGCGCAGACACTGAGAAGCCAGCGCTCCGGCACACTACGCTTTGAAAAGAAGGGCTTCTATAGTGTCCCGCATGCCCCCGGACACATCGACTGACGCCTACGCCTCCGCCGTGCTGCTGGCCGCCGGTAGCTCGACCCGTATGGGCCTGGGCCGCGCAGGAGAGCGCAAACCATTCCTGAAGCTGGCTGGCCGCACGCTGATCGAGCACGCCATCGCCACCTTCGCAGCCGCCGCCAGCGTCCACCAGATCGTCCTGGTCGGCCACGCCGACGACCTGGAGGCGATCCAGGCCGTGCTGGAAGCCGCTGGACAGATCGATGCACGCTGCATCGCAGGCGGCGCGCAGCGCACGGATTCGGTGCGCCTCGGGTTCGCAGAAACCAGCGCGCAAAACGAGGTCGTCCTCGTGCACGACGTCGCGCGGCCACTCGTGCGCCCGGACCAGGTCGATGCGGTCGCCGCCTGCGCCCGGGAACACGGCGGCGCACTGCTCGCCATGCCCGTGCGGGACACGATCAAGATGTGCGCGGATGGACGCTCCGTATCGACCCTCGACCGCTCGCGCCTGTGGGCTGCCCAGACGCCGCAGGCCTTCCAGCGCGAGCGCTTCGCACGTGTGCTCGATGAGGCCCTGCTGATGAGCCAGGGAGCCACGGACGACGCGGCACTCTACGAGCGCTACGCGGGACCGGTGACGCTGGTCGAGAGCAGCTCGGAGAACCTCAAGGTGACGGTACCCGGCGACCTGGCCCTGGCTGAAGCATTGCTCGGACTGCGCGAGGTGTCGTCGTGAGCGTGCGCGTCGGAATCGGCTTCGACCTGCACCGCTTGGTCGAGGGGCGCCCCTGCATCCTCGGTGGTGTCGAAATCCCGCACCCCACGGGCCCGCTGGGTCATTCGGACGGTGATGCGGTGCTGCACGCCATCACGGATGCCCTGCTCGGCGCAGCTGGCCTCGACGACCTCGGCACGCTCTTCCCGGACACGGACGAGCGTTGGCGCGGGGCGGACAGTGGCACGCTACTCGAACACGCCCATGGACTGGTACGCGCACGCGGCTTCGAGGTCGGCAACCTCGATGTGGTGATCGCCACCGAAGGTCCGCGCATCGCGCCCCACCGCGCGGCCATGCGTGCAGCCATCGCCGACAGGCTCGACATCGACGCCGAGCGCGTCAACCTCAAGGGCAAGACGCTCGAGGGACTCGGTGCCCTGGCGGGCGGCACGGGAGTCGCCGTGCAGGCCGTCGCGCTGATCGAAACGCGCGCCTGAACTACGCCGCCGACCGTTCCGGCCCGTGCTGGAACCTCAGCGCGTATTCCAGAGCCGGGTCAGTTTCTGCTCCAGATCTCGCAGCGCCACGCGCTGGTCCGTATTGAGGCTGCCCTGCAGCAGATCGGTCAGCTCCAGCGGGTCCTGGAGCAGGTCGTAGAACTCGCGCTCGTGCAGCAAGCGGCGATCGATCAGCTTGTAGCGCTCGCCGCGGATAGCGCGCCCGAAGCGCTCGTAGGGGTAGCCTCCGTTGGGAGCGAAACGCTCCGCGTAGACGAAATCCCGCAGGGACGGCTGATGCGGGTCGCTCAGGTAGGGCACGACGCTGACACCGTCCCGCGCGCGGCCGCCGTAGCCCGCGAGATCACTGACTGTCGCGTACATGTCGGTCAGGTTCACGAGGCCGGAGCATTCACTTCCGGGCCGCGTGACGCGCGCCCCGGCGACGATCAAGGGGATGTGGACTCCACCCTGATAGAGCGTGGCCTTGGCGCGTTCGGAATCGTTCGGAGCCGAGGTCGCGTCGCTCGCCGTTCCGTTGTCGCCGAGGAAGATGATCGTCGTCTCGCTGTAATCCACATCCTCCAGCAAGCGCCCCATCTCCGTATCCATCGCCTCGGCCATGGCCTTCATGTGGACCACCGGCGTGACCGCGGGCGTGTTCGGCAGGCTGTACGTGTGCAGGTGACCGGGCGGCTTGTGGAAGGGTGTATGCGGCGCATTGAAGGCCACCCAGATGAACCACGGCTCGGGCAATGCCTGCATGGCGCGCAGCGCATCGTCAACCGTGTCCGTCGTCGCGTAGGTCGTCTCGCGCTGAACGACGCCGTTCACGCTCTTGTCCCAGTCGTAGTACAGGCCGCTCGGTCCCGGCCCGCCCGGTTGGCTGTTCCTTAGGTTGAAGATGGATCCCGCGTGGTAATCGAAGCCGCTGTCCTGAGGGTGAGTCGAGCCCTGGGTGAAACCGTTGGCGAGATGCCACTTGCCGAGCGCGGCCGTCGAGTGCGTCGGCTGCAGCAGCTCGGGCAGCGTGAGCTCGGCCAGAGCCAGGCCGGGATCGTCGATCGTGGTATCGCGAATGATCGCGCCAACGCCCGTGCGAAAGCCGTACCGCCCGGTCAGCAGCGTGGCACGCGTCGGAGAGCAGGTGGGGTTCGACCACGCGTTGCGGAACAGGACTCCACGGGAAGCCAGCAGGTCGATATTCGGTGTGCGTCCGGGATCCGGATGGGCATCGTAGACCCCGACGCGGTCGACGCCGAGATCATCGGCGATGATCATCAACACGTTTCCCTGCGCCGCAGCGGGCACGCCGACGAAGGCCAGCGCCAGGAGGCACAGGAGCTGCCCGCTCAGCTTGGATTTCCCGATCTGCATCCTTTCGAGCATAGCCCACGTGGGCGAAATCGGGCCGCCCAATGCTCACCGCCCTGGATCGGTAGGTGGGCGAGCTACACGCCCCCCCCAACGGTACCCGCACGCGCCTCAGCGTGTATTCCAGAGCCGCGTGAGCTTCAGCTCGAGAGCCCGCAGGGCAGCGGCCTGCCCGGGGGACAGCCCGGCCCGCAGCAGGTCGTCGGTCTCCAGTGGATCCTGGAGGAGGTCATAGAACTCGCGCTCGTGCAGCAAGCGGCGGTCAATCAGCTTGTAGCGCTCGTCGCGGATCGTTCGTTCGAAGCTGTCGTGGGGATAGGCGCCATTCGGCGCGAACAGCTCGGCGTAGGCAAAGTCCCGGATCGAAGGCCGCTCCGGGTCGCTCAGATAGGGCAGCACGCTCACACCGTCACGGGCCTGTCCACCGTAGCCAGCGAGGTCGCTAACGGTCGCGTAGATGTCGGTCAGGTCCACGAGCGCGGAGCACTCTGTCCCGGGCCGGGCCACCTGCGCACCCGCGATGATCAATGGCACGTGCACACCACCCTGATACAGGGTGCTCTTGGCGTGCGCGGGGTCATTCGGAGCCGACGTGGCCCCACCCGCGGTCCCGTTGTCACCCAGGAACAGGATTGCGGTCTCCGAGTAGTCGACGTGCGCCAGAAGACGCCCTATCTCCGTATCCATGGCCTCGGTCATGGCCTTCATGTGTTCCACGCGGCTGTCGTCCGGGGGCAGCGGCAGGTCGAACGAGTGCAGGTGCGCGGGCGGCTTGTGGAAGGGCGGGTGCGGCGCGTTGAAGGCCAGCCAGATGAACCAGGGCTCGGGCAGGCTGCACATGGCGCGCAACGTGTCGTCGACCGTGTCCGTGGTCGCGTAGGTCGTCTCGGGCCGGACGACCCCGTCGACGCTCTTGTCCCAGTCGTAGTAGACGCCATCCGGACCAGGCCCGCCGGGCTGCGAATTCCGGAGGTTGAACAGCGACCCGGCGTGGTGGTCGAAGCCACTGTCGAGCGGATGGGTCGATCCCTGGGTGAAGTTGTTCGCAAGGTGCCACTTGCCCAGGACCACCGTGGAGTACGTCGGGGATAGCAGCTCGGGCAGGCTGAACTCGGCCAGACTCAGGCCCGGGTCCACGGACGAGCCATCGCGAATGATCTCGCCGATCCCGGTGCGGAAGCCATAGCGCCCGGTCAGCATCATTGCGCGCGAGGGCGAACACGTGGGATTCGACCAGACGTTGCGAAAGAGCACGCCACGGGTCGCCAGGAGGTCGATATTGGGAGTCCGGCCGGGGTCCGGATGAGCACCGTAGACCGCCACGCGGTCCACGCCGACGTCGTCCGCGATGATCAACAGGATGTTGTCCTGGGCCGCGACCGGACCGAGAGCGGAAGCGAAAAACAACAGGGACAGGGCGTACCTGCCGAGGACCGATCTAGCGCTCGCCATGCTTCGAGCATAGCCCAGCTGCCCTGGATCGGGGGGTCCGAGTGCCATTCGCACCCGACGTGCGACTCAGGCCGGGCTGCCGCCAGGTGGCGCGCTCTGGGCAAACTGGGCCGCGTGCAGGCGCGCGTAGAGGCCATCCTGCGCCAGGAGGTCATCGTGGCTCCCGAGCTCCACCAGTCGGCCCTCATCCAGCACGGCGATGCGGTCCGCATCACGGATGGTCGACAGCCTGTGGGCGATCACGATGGCCGTGTGTCCGACGAGCATGTTCTGCAGGGCGGCCTGGACGATCGCTTCGGACTCGGTGTCGAGCGCGCTGGTGGCCTCGTCCAGCAGGATCAACGGCGCGCCGCGCAGGACCGCACGCGCGATCGTGATGCGCTGTCGCTGTCCACCCGAGAGACGCGTGCCCGCATCCGCGACATTGGTCGCATAGCCCTCGGGCAATCCCTCGACGAAGTCCTGGATATTCGCCGCGCTCGCCGCTGCGCGCACCTCGTCCTCACTCGCACCCGCCTTGCCGTAGCGGATGTTCTCCTCGATCGAGGTATGGAACAGGAACGGCTCCTGGGTCACGACCGCGTACTGTTCCGACCACGAGTCCATCGTGACATCGCGCAGATCCGTTCCGCCGACCGTGATGCGTCCTTCGCTCGGATCCAGAAAGCGAGCCACGAGGTCCACCAGGGTGCTCTTGCCGGACCCCGAGGGGCCGACCAGCGCGAGCGTCTCACCGGCCCGGACGTGCAGGTCGATACCGTGCAGCGCCTTGCCATCCCCATCGGGATAGGCGAGCGAGACGTTCTCGAGGCGAATCCCGTCCCCCAACCCGTCGAGCGCTCTGGCGTCCGGGCGCTCCACGACGTCGGGCGTCTCGGCCAGCAGCTCGCCCAGGCGCGCGGCCGCCCCACGCGCCTCCTCGATCGCCGACCAGCTGCGGGTGGCGGACTTGATGCTCGAGTAGACGCGCGAGATCAACAGGAAGAAGACGAGGATGTTGCCGCCGTTGGAGAGCCCGCCGTGGATCGACAGCCAGCCGATGAACATCACGAGCAGACCCAGACCCACGTGCGTGTACAGGATCGTCCAGGCGCGCGAGAGCGCCGTGGCACGCACCATCATCATCGTGGAATCGATGTAACGCTCGTTGATCTGCTTGTAGCGCTCGACCTCGCGATCCTCGGCCCGGTAGGCCTTGACCGTGCGCACGCCCTGGAACATCTGAGACAGGGCCTGGACGGATGCGCCGAGCTGGGTCAAGGACTTGTGACTGCCCTTGCGCACGCGCTTCATCATGCTCCGGATCGGGAACACGAGCAGCGGCAACGCGAACAGCACGATGAAGGTCGCCTGGGGCAGGATGAAGGCTGCGCCCGCCAGGGCCCACATGGCGAGCAAGGGCTCCTGGACCAGATCGCGCAGGGCCGTGTTGACCACGTTGAGGGTCGTGCCCACGTCGGCGCTGACGCGGCTGAGTAGATCGCCGAAATGGCGTTTCCCGTGGTACCGGAGCGAGAGCCCCATCAGGTGTCGCGCAATGCTCAGGCGCAGGCTGACGATCATGCGCAAGGCCGCCCAGCGCGAGAGCACGTTGAAGAAGAACTGCGCGGCAGCAGCGATGGCAGCGATGATCGAGATGATGATCGCGAGCCGCCCCAGCAGGGCCATGCGCTCATCCACAGCAACCGCGCCGTCGATACCCAGGACCAGCTCGACGAAGTCCTCGCGCATGCCATCGAGCGTGCTTGAGATCTCGGTCAGCATGCCGGGCTCTACCGGCGCAGCTGAATCGGCCTCGGGCGGAGCCACCACCTCATTGGGGAAGATGATCTTCCACACGGGTGATATCAGCAGGATGACGCCCTGCTGCAGACCCGCGGACAGGGTCCCTAATGCCAGCACCAGCGCCAGCACGCCAACGAAGGGCTTCGCGTGCGGCTTGAGGAGCGCGACCAGTCCGGGGGGATGCTGCTTCAAGGGAGATCGGGCGCCGGGGTTCGGCGGCGCCACGTGGATCGGGGAAGCCTACGAGCCGGCGTGCCCGGGTCAAGCACGCGCCCGGGGCAACGACATGAAGAGAGCCCCGTGTGCCATGGAATCATGGCACACGGGGCTCTCCGTTCAGGCCGCGCTCCGGTGCTGCCGGCGAGCACAGCCTCCCGGAAGTCGATCAGACGTCTTCGACGCCGGAGACATCAGCGTTGCGGAGGGCCTCCTGGACGTACTCTGCGAAGGTCTGCCGCACGTACTCCTCCTCGAGCAAGCTGAGGTGCCGCTTCGATGTGTAGCCGATCGGGTTGGTCGCCCCGGTGCGGGACCGGAGGTAGACGATGTAGTAGCCCTGCGGGCCACGGAACGGACCGCCCACGTCACCGACCTCCATGTCGTGGAACACCCGGTCAGCGATCGAGCTCCCGGTCAGCGCCTTGTAGAAGGAACTCCCGCCGACCGATCGATCCAGGTCATTGCGCGGCTGCTTCCCGAAGCGGCCCTTCTGCTGCAGACCTTCCATGGCGGGCATCTTGCCCCCCGTGGGCATCGGCGGATCCCAGAAGCCGCTGTGCAGGTCCAGAAGCTCGGCCCAGAACTGCTCGAAGGCGATCGGCTCCACGCCGCCTTCGGGCTCGTAGTTCTCGCCGTTCTCGCTCGCAGTGCGGCGCCCCTCGATGGCGGCATCGAGCTTGTCCAGGTGATCATTGATCAGCCCGTTCAGGCGATCCGACTCCTGCTTGGCCCACTCCCAGCCGTTCTCTTTCCACTGGAACGTGGGCTGGTCGAAGGCGCCGACGAGCAGCACTTCCGCATCGGCGGCGGCGATACCGAGCACCTTGTTCGCGAGGGGCAGGTATTCGATCAAGACGGGCGGCACCTCGTCGCCCGAAGGCGCCAGCAGGGTCGCCGTGACCAGATGGTGATAGGACTCGAAGGCGCGTAGATGGTTCTTGAACGCCTGGGTCGACGGGAACCCGTGGCCGGTGACGGCCAGGAAGTCCATCGTGAACATGGAGTTCTCGAGCTCGGCCGCGGTCTTCTCGAGGTGCGCGTAGTGTTCCTCGAGCGACACGAGGTAACCCTCTTTCTCGAGCCGATCCTCGGCCGCCGCCATCGTGGCCAGCCATCGCTTGGCGATGCGCATGTCCTGCTCGCTGACGTGCGGCGCGACACGCTTGTAAAGCTCGTCGGTCTCGAGCTTGACGCTCCAGCCGTCGCCGTCCATCGAGAGAACGAACTCCTCGTCGAGACCGTCCACGGCCGTCTCGGAGTAGATCGCCGATCCGAGCATCGAGATCACGAAATCGCGCAACATCCCGAAGAACAGTTCGTCCTCGCGGCGCACGAACTTGTTGCCGAGGTCCTCGGCCTGTCTCACTCGACGATCCCAGCTCTCCTTCATGTCCTGGACCAGGTCCACCTCGGTGGAGCCAGAGTAGACGGCTTCCTTGGTGAGCGGAGGCCAGTCATCCGGGTCGCCGGGAAAGAAACAGGTGTCGAACGCCAGGGTCAGGCGCACCTGCAGCTGATAAA
Organism: Planctomycetota bacterium; assembly: GCA_047618565.1. Lineage (GTDB taxonomy): Bacteria > Planctomycetota > UBA1135 > UBA1135 > JBLHKW01. The sequence continues at coordinate 8,427 of JBLHKW010000035.1, read as the reverse complement.
GATCGTAGGAGTCGTAGCCGCGGCGCACCTCGGTCGGCAGGTCCAGGGTCGGGTAGCGCTCGGTGAAGCTCGAGATCTCCTCTTCGCGGACCCACGTGACGTAGTCCTCGTCGAGCTGATACTTGGCCAGCGCCTCCTCGATACGCGTTGCGATCTGTCCATGTTCCGCCTCGCTCAGGGCGGCGGCGTCCTTGCCCGGGAACATCTCGGCCAGGTACTCGCCTTCCAGTACCCGCGCACGGTGCTTCATCTCCTGGTCGATCAGGATCGCGAGGCGGTCCGTCTCCAGGACGGTGTTGCCGACGCCGTAGATCAGGAAGCGCTTGATCGCGCGGTCCGTGATCCGGCGCCCGTTGACGATCACCGGTTCGCCGAATTCGGAGGTCTCCTGGGGAGCCTCAGCGGCCGGCGTGCCGGAGTCCTGAACAGCCAGGGCGGGTAGGGTGAGAAGCAGCGGTAGGACTGAAAGGAGTTTCATGACGTTCTATCGAGAATACTGGGGTGCCGGTGCTCGAGACGCCCCGTGACGGCTCTCAGCGCGTGAGAGGATACGTACGCTCTCGGATATCGAGAGAAGAAACTTGTGCTCTCCCTCCATATATCAGCCAGCGTCATATCAGCCGGCGCCAGCCCCGGATCCAGCGGCCGGAAACCGATCCTTGGATCGCTATCTACGGCAGTTGCGCCTACGCTGGTGGGCCACTCCACCCATGGATTACCAACCGCGCACGATAGCCCTCCTGACAGAGCTCCATCACCCTGGCCAGCCCACGGACCCGCGTCCGGTCCAGAAGCTCCATAACCAGATGTTCGAGGGCGCCACCCAGCCGGTCTACACGAGTTTTGCGGTGACGCCCGTGGGGCCCGTGCTCTCCAATCCCGTGAGCCGCCCGGGTGCGGTCTCTCAGGTGGCATTCCTGCAGGATCGCTTCCAGTTCCGGGAGGAGCTAGGGAGTCTCACCGCGGAGAGCTTTGGCCAGCGGGTGCGCGAGATCGCGGAGCAAGTCGCGGAGCTGCGCCCGATCCAGGTGTTCACCGGCCAGCAGATAACCCTGCGAACCCTTGTCAATCCGCGCAATTTCCGCGATGCGCGCACCTTCTTGAAGGAAGGCATGTTCGGGTTCGCTGGCCAGACCGAGGCCCTCGGGCGGGAGCCCCAGCTCTACGGGCTGCGACTCGTATTCCCCCCCGAGAAAAAGGACTCCCACGCGTTTGCGGTCCGGATCGAGTCCTACAGCAACGACCCGCGCTCCCTTTTCGTCGAGATCCAGGGCACTTTTGGACCCGTCCTGGTCGCCCGCGGCCTGGAAGCACTGGAAGCGCGCGTACTCGAGGCCTACGAGTTCCTCACTCGCCGGGTACTGGCCTTTGTCGCACGATTCGACGCGCGCCAGGAAGCCTGACCCGCCCCCCGTTCCGAGAGCTGAAACCAGCGCCTCCTCCAGGGGTAGGCCGGATCCCATGCCCGTACGCCCATCGTCTCTGGCCCTCCAGCTTTGCGGATTGTCCCTGCTGGTGGGTGCCTGCTCCGAAACTGGCGCGAGCACCGTCGCCTACGACGCGGGGACTGTGATCTCCATCGAGCTGGATGGACAGCGCATCTCGATCACGGCCGACGAGGTCGATGAGTGGGTGCCGACCATCGCCGTGGTCGAGCCCATGAAGACCCTCCCGGCCCATCGGCGACTGGCCCTGACGAATATCGTGCTGCCCAGGGTCATGGCGGCCCTGGCCGCTCCCGAAGCCCGCGAGGAGGCTCGAATGCGCGCCCAGGACTCCTGGGATGTGATTGCCGAGGGCCTGCTGGAACACAAGGACCTGCTCGAGATGGAGGTGGTCGAGGGAACCTTCAAGGAAACCGGGCTCGATGTCTGGGGCATGGCACTGCGCATGCAACCGGAGGACTGGTCACCGGTCTTCGAGACGGTCGGCGCCTTTGCCTTCTTCCGTTTCGTGGGCATCCCCGAACCGCCCTGGCACCCGGCGACCCCGATCCTGATCGAGCGCGCGCTCTTCCCCTTCGTCGACCCCGGGCTGGCCTTCAGCCAGATCGAGGACGCCAACGACCGCGCCGTGCTCACCATCGTCGACCCTGAATGGGAGACGCTCGTGCCCGCCGCATACCGCTACCGGATGAGTTCCGAGTAGAAGGCAGGACCCGACCATGCGAACCACTCGACCAGCCACGCGACTTCCGATCGCGGCCACCCTCATCGCCCTGGCTCTGGCGGGCCCGCATCCGACCGCAAACGCGGCCACGACCTCGAGTCCGCTCGCCGCCCGACCGTCCGCTGACGAACCGGTCGAGAGGCTGAGCGCCTGGCCAAAGGTCGAGAGCAAGACCAATACTAACAAGGAGATCTCCCGTCTGCGCAAGGCGCGCACCGAGGAGATGGGCACAGAGTCAGCCCAGGTGCTGATCGACACCGGCGCGGCGGTCGTTCCGCTCCTTATCAAGTCGCTCGACAAGGAGAAAGGTGAGGAGGCGCGCGAGCGCATCCTCGGCGTACTCGATTCCATCTGCGGACCGGCCCACACACGCCTGCTCGCCCAGGAGTTCCAGCACAGGTCGCCGGTCGTGCGACGTTGGGCCCTGACGAAGGTGGCAGCGACCCCCGACACCGGTGTTCGCGAGGCTGCCGAGGCCGCCCTGGGCAAGCTTCTGGAGAGTGCGGAAGAAGGGCGGGAGCCGGCTGCGGAACGCTTCGCCGCCGCCCTCTGCGCCACGTCGACCGGGTCACTCGCCGGGCTGGATGTTCTGTATGCGGAGGCGCTACGTGACTGGCCCGGCAACGGGCACGCTATCCGACTTGCCCTGGAAGCCGTGCGCGGCCCGCAGGCCGCCGCTCGCTACTGGGGCAGCGTCCACACGGGCAGCCGCAAGGAGAAGATCGCAACCCTGCGCATGCTGGCCGGCTGCGGCGAGAAGGAGGGCGCACGCAAGCTCTCGAGCATGCTCGACGACACCGACAATGGCATCCGCGTGGCGGCCATCAACGCTCTGCGTGGCATCGTCGACGGCGAGCCGCCGCTCGTAAAACTCGCCACCTTCGCGGCGATCGAAAAGGCCCTGAAATGGAAAGCACGCCTGTGATTCCGGCAGTTCGGAAGGTCCGCACCCTCCCCCTGGCGCTCTGCCTGTTGTTCACAGCCTTCGTGACCGGGACGCTGGTGGCCGCACCCACGGTCGAGAAAAAGCGCGACCGCGATCTCCCCAGCAATGCGCCCACGCAGTGCCCCTACTGTAAGGGCGATCCGGACCTCATGCGCGCCGCGGGAGTCGTCTCCCACGGAGGCTTCGAGGTCGCGCGCACGACCACCGCGGGCGTCGACGAGATGTTTCCCGAGACCGACGTGCGCTGGATCGAGTCACGCCACTTCGAGATCGGTATCGGCATCGGCACCTACAAGGTCTCGCAGAAGGAGCGCGACAAGTTCCGCGCCGAGCTGACGCAGCTGGCCAAGGTGTTGCCGGCAGTCGACCCGAAGGAGAAGAACATCGATCCCTGGTTGCGCGCACACCTCTACGTTCAGCGCATGGAGGAGCTCTGGGAGCGCATCCTGAAGATTCTTCAGGTGGACGAGCGTGCTTTCCCGGACGGACGCCGGCCATGGGACATGACCACTCCCTATCGCGGCGAGGGACCGTACCTGGGGCAGAAGGGCAAGTACGAGATCCTGGTCTGGCCCAGCGAGGGCATCCACTACGAGTTTCTCAACGAGCAGTTCGGTCTGAGGCTGCGACGCACCCAGCGCTACAACGTCATCGAGCGGGACTCGTTGATCTTGCTCGCGCACATCCAGCAGGAAGGCCTGCGCTACGATGAGGCGCTGCACGGGCACCTGGCGTTCAACATGACCATCCAGTTCCTGGATGGCTACAAGCACTACTCCTACGACTCGCCGGTCTGGATGCTCGAGGGCATGGCGCACTGGATCGAACGCTCGATCAACCCCAACTTCAACTCCTTCGACGCCAGCGAGGGCGGCGCGGCACACTCGTCGCGCAAGACCAACTGGGAGGGGCCAACGCGCAAGATCGCCGCCTCCAGCAAGGCCATCTCCCTGGCGCAACTGGTCGCGCTGCGCCGCTACGCCGATTTCGAACTGGCGCACCACTACACCTGCTGGTCGATGATCGACTTCCTGATGCGCGAGCACCCGGATTTCCTGGCGGAGCTGTGGGCGGGCATGAAGGGCATCACGGATCAGACCGGCGTGGCGGACGGCAGCGAGCTCAAGAATGTCCACCGCGGGCTCTTCAAGTCGGGCATGTCCATGAGCTACGCCCAGTTCGACACCGCCTGGCGCAACTGGGTGGCCGAGACCTACAGCGCAAAATAGGGCCGCCGCAGACCTGCCCAGGGACGCCCCAGGGCCGAAAACGGCAGGGAAGGGGCGATCGCGGCGCCCGAATCCCCTGGGGCGGGTACGCTTCCTGGTAGCCCTGACGGCGTGGCCCGAGCCACACGTACACAGGAGCCTGTACAGATTTCACTTCGAACCCCTCCAACGTCGATCAACGGAGGGGTCAGCACCACAGCCAGCCCACAATCTGTTAACCTATCCGTGATTGAGCCTGACCAGGACTGACCGCCAGTTCCGACGCCCCGCGAACGACGCCAATCCCAGCTTTGGGACAAGCGCCCGACCTCCTAGATGATCCAACGCAAGAAGCGCATCGTGCTGTTCCTCCCCCACCGGGCCGACCCGGACGAGGGGGTGCGTGTAGCAGCCGACCTGCTCCCGCTGGAGTTGCTCCAGATCGCAGCCTTCCCGGACCAGGAAGGCTACGAGTGCGTGATCGTCGACGCGATGGTGCACGACGACTACCTCGAACGCTTGATGCAGCTCTGCGACGGCGCCCTGCTCTTCGCGAGCTCGTGCATCCTCGGATTCCAGGTCACCCACGGCGCGCGCGTCGCCAGGAAGGTGCGCGAGCGCTTCCCCGACTTGCCCATCATCTGGGGCGGCTGGTTCCCGAGCGTGGTGCCCGAGGCCTATCTGAACGAGGGCATCGCCGACGCGGTTGGCCTCGGCCAGGGTGAGCTCACCTTCCGCGACGTTGTGCACGCCATCGACGCCGGCGAGCCGCTGGACTCCGTCGCCGGACTCGCGCTCCTGCGCGATGGCCAGGTCATCTACACAGCTCAGCGACCGGTCGTCGGCTTCGACCAGATCCCGGACTGCCCCTGGCACCTGATCGACTACGAGCTGTACGTCGAGCGCCAGCAGAATCCGGGTCCGTGGAAGATGCGGCACAAGTACCCCGACCCGTGGGACATGCCGGCCGGCACGCCGGTACGCGGCTTCAGCTACTACTCGAGCTTCGGTTGCCCGGAACCGTGCACGTTCTGTTGCTCGCCGCTGGTGACAAACCGGCGCTGGAAGGCGATCCCCGGAGCCCTGCTCGCCGAGCGCATGCTCGAGGTGCACGACCGTTTCAAGTTCAACGTGATGCGCTTCCAGGACGCGAACTTCGGAGTCGCCGAGAAGCGTTCCAACGAGTACTGCGAGACGCTGATCGAGGCCGGTAACCCATTCTGGTGGAGTGGAACGTACGAGGTCGAGACCATCGCACGCTACAAGGCGGCGTCGCTCGATCTGTTGCGCGACTCGCGCTGCCACATGGTGTCCCTGGGCGCCGAGGCGGGCTCGCCGGAGCAGCAACTCGCGATCAAGAAGAAGATCAAGATCCCGAACATCCCACTCGCACTCGGCGAGCTGTACAAGCGCGGCATCACCACCGGTACATCGTGGATCATCGGCTACCCGGGCGAGACGCGGGAATCGATGATGGCCACGATCCGGCTCGCGGCGGAGATCAAGTTCCTCTATCCGCGCGCTGCCAGCGACATCTTCCCCTTCCGCCCTATCCCGGGCACCGAGGATTTCGACCGCGCAGTCGCGATGGGCTATACGCCCCCCGCGACCCTTGAGGCCTGGGGCGACTGCCTCGAGTACAAGTACGAGATCAACGACCTGCAGCTGCCGGAGGAGGTCGTCACCACGTGGAAGCGCTACGGGGTGGCCTCGACCTTCTACGACGGCCTCGCCATGGAGGGCGCCGAAGCCCTGCGCGGCCTCATGAAGAAGGTCTCCGGCTGGCGCCTGAAACGGAGCAATTACACGTTCCCGATCGAGCACAAGCTGTTCCACATGTACGTCCGGCTCACGCGCCAGACGAAGACCGACGTGCTCGCCGAGCCACAGCTAGACCGCACACCGGGGGTCACGCCCAGCGCCCCCATCTGACCCATGATCCAGCGCAAGAAGAAGATAGTCCTGTTCCTGCCACACCGGGCCGACCCGGCGCGCGGCGAACGATTCAGTGCCGACCTGCTCCCCCTGGAGCTGCTCAGGATCGCCTCCGGGCCGATCGCCGACGGCTATGAAGTCGTGATGATCGACGCGATGATCGAGCCCAACTACCTCGACAAGGTGCTCGAGGCGTGTGACGGCGCGCTGTGTTTCGCCAGCTCCTGCATCCTCGGTTATCAGGTCTACGACGGCTACGTCGTGGCCAAGGCCGTGCGCGAAAAGCACCCGAACGTCCCCATCATCTGGGGCGGCTGGTTCCCGAGCGTCATCCCCGAACTCTACTTCGAGCACGGTATCGCCGACGCCGTCGGCATTGGCCAGGGTGAGCTCACCTTCCGCGACGTGGTCAACGCTCTGGACGCGGGCGAGAGTCTCGAGAACGTACCGGGACTCGCGATCGAGCGCGACGGACAGATCGCCTACACCGACCACCGTGAAGTGGTCGGCTTCGGATCCCTCGAGCCGACGCCCTGGGAGCTGCTCGAATTCGAGCGCTACGCCAAACTGCAGGTCGAGCCTTCGCACAACCTCAAGGTGCGTCACCGCTTCCCGATCCCCGGCAAGTGGACTCCCGAGAACCCACCGCGCGCCTTCAGCTTCTTCTCCAGCTACGGCTGCCCCGAGCCCTGCACCTTCTGCTGCTCGCCGCTGATCACCGGCCGGCGCTGGAAGGCCATCCCGGGCAAGGAGCTGGCCGAGGAGGTCATGGAGCTGCAACAGCGCTTCAAGTTCGACGTGCTGCGCTTCCAGGACGCCAACTTCGGCGTGTCCGGCAAGCGCACCAAGGACTTCTGCGAGACGCTGGTCGCGAACGGGTCGCCCCTGTACTGGAACGGCACGATCGAGATCGAGACGATCATGCGTTACGACACACCGACCCTCGATCTGCTCGAGGAATCCAAATGTCACCTGCTCTGGCTGGGCGCCGAGGCCGGCACCCAGGCCATGCAGGAGCAGATCGGCAAGCACATCAAGCTCGACAACATCCCCAAGGCCATCGGCGAGCTGGCCAAGCGCAACATCGTGCCCGGGACGTTCTGGATCATCGGCTATCCCGGCGAGAGCCGCGAGTCGATGGACGCCACCCTGCGTCTGGCCGCGAAGATCAAGCACATGTACCCGATCGCCGGATCGGACGTCTATCCCTTCCGCCCCATCCCGGGCACCGAGGACTTCAAGACGGCCATCGAGCTGGGCTACCAGCCCCCCACTGACTTCCACGACTGGGGTAACTGCTTCGAGTACAAGTACAACTCGCAGAACACCGATCTGCCCGAGAGCGTGCGCCACACCTGGCAGCGCTACAACAACACGGCCGCCATCTACGACATGCACGTCCAGGAAGGCCCCGAATGGGCGCGCCGCGTGCTCTCGAAGATCGCCGGCTGGCGTCTACACCGGGGCGACTATCGCTTTCCGATCGAGCAGAAGGTCTTCGACCTGTACGTACGGCTGACGGGCCAGTCCCAGCCGGCCAACAACTCGGAGGAGTACCAGCAGCTCCAGCCCGAGACCCACGCGCAACTGGCCGCCAAGTAACGGCGCGCGAAGCCCGCCATTCCTTCCGGGTCTTACGGGCGGCCTGTCCCGGAACTGGGAGCGCTGAAGCTCGCGCCAGGAAATCCATTCCCGGTGTGCAGCGTGACCCGCGCTGGCAGCCTGCACGGCCCGCAGACTGCGCAGGCTTTTCACCTGCGGGACAGGTGATGCGCTCCGGTGCGCGCCCGATAAAGGCTCCACGGGGCTAAGGAACGCCCGGAGCGGGCACCGAAAAGGTGGAGGACCTTCGTCCGCTGTCAGGCCCATCGAGCGCGCTGCCCGAGGGGCCTACGCGCCCACCGAAGTCCCTGCGAGCCCCCCGCCCGTCATGCTGAACAGGAAGACCCGTGCCACCACTCGATGCGCGCGCGCCCGCCGAAGACGGCGCGCGGGCCTGTCGATGATCGAGGTGATGATCAGCATGACAGTCATCAGCATCGCCGTCATCGGCGTGATGAACTCGGTCACGTCGTCGGCCTCGCTGACCGAGGCAGAACGCGAGACGAGCGTGGCCTATCGAGCGGCACAGCGCGCCATCGAACAGCTCCAGGGTGCGCCGTTCGAGGA
>JBLHKW010000034.1:0-36500 GCA_047618565.1 Planctomycetota bacterium | reverse complement strand
TCCTTGAGCTTCGCGAAGTCCACCTCGTCGCCGAGGGTCACGAAGACCTCCAGGCCTCCGGCGACCGACACGGCGCTGTTCTCGGGCCGCTCGGCGCGCTCCTCGATCGTGAGCTCGCTGAGGAAGGCGATCGAGCTCGCGATCGCCGCATGGCGCTCGAGCACGGCGCGTTCCGCAGCACGCGGTGCGCAGACGATCGCCACCAGGCGCTTGCGTTCACCGACCATCGTCAGGGCACGCACGCGGCGCACGCAGCGCACCATGTCCTGCAGCAGACCCATGTCGGCCTCGGCCTCCTCGTCGACGCTCAGGCCCTCGCCCGTCGGCCAGGGTGCGCGCACGAGATCCGCTTCGGGCTGCTCGCCCAGGGTCTCGTGCAATGCGCTCCAGAGCTTCTCGGTCAGAAAAGGTGTAAACGGATGCAACAGGCCGAGGATGTCCTTCAGGGCGCGCGCCAGGGTGCCACGCGCGCTGGCAGCGGCCACGGCGTCGTCGCCCGTCAGGCGTCCCTTGGCGATCTCCACGTACCAGTCACAGAAGTCATTCCACACGAAGCGGTACAGCTCGGTGGCCGCGTCGTTGAAGCGATACTCATCGAGCGCGGCCGAGATCGACTCGCGCGCACGGGCCAGGCGCGACAGGATCCAGCGGTCCTCGAGCGCAGTATCCGGGCCGGGCACGCCGTCGGTGCGCTCGCCCGTCAGGTTCATCATCACGAAGCGCGCAGCGTTCCAGACCTTGTTGCAGAAGCGCGAGCCCTGCTCGAAGCGGTCCGGACTCAACTTGACGTCCTGGCCCTCCTTGGTGAGCAGGATCAGGCTGAAGCGCACAGCATCCGCGCCGTACTTCTCGATCATGTCGAGCGGGTCGATGCCGTTGCCGGCCGACTTCGACATGCGCTTGCCCTTGCCATCCAGCACGGTCGCGTGGATGTAGCAGGTCGTGAACGGGTTGCGGCGCTCGCCCATATCCTCGGGCATGAAGGCGTAGCCCGCCATCACCATGCGCGCGACCCAGAGGTAGATGATCTCGGACGCGGTCGACAGGAACTGGGTCGGATAGAAGCGCTGCAGATCCGGGGCGTCCATGTCAGGCCAGCCCAGGGTCGCGATCGGGAACAGCCACGACGAGGCCCAGGTGTCGAGCACGTCCGCATCGCGACGCACGATCGGCTTGCCCGTGGTCGGGTGCGCGGCGCCGATCTCGAGGTCGTCCTTGGACGCGACCGGGGTGCCGTCCTCGTCGTACCAGACCGGAATCTGGTGCCCCCACCAGAGCTGGCGGCTGATGCACCAGTCCTGCACGTTCTCGAGCCAGTGCAGGTAGACCTTGCCCCAGCGCTCGGGCCGGAAGTTCAGGACGCCCGACTTCAGGGCCTCGATGGCCGGCTCCGCGAGCGGGCGCATCTTCACGAACCACTGCTCGCTCACCATGGGCTCGATCGGTGATTTTGAGCGGTCCGAGAGCGACAGCTTGTGGGTGATGTCCTCGACCTTGTCCAGCAGGCCGAGCTCGTCCATCTCGGCCACGACGCGCTTGCGTGCATCCTCGCGCGAGAGCCCCGCGAACGGACCGCCCTCCGCGTTGATGCGTCCATCCTTCTCGAGGATGTTGATGATCGGCAGCTTGTGACGCGCGCCGCGCTCGTAGTCCGCGGCGTCGTGCCCGGGGGTGATCTTGACCGCACCGGTCCCGTATGCAGGGTCGACGCTCTCGTCCGCGACGATGCGGATGCGGCGCTCGAGGAAGGGCAGGATGCAGTGCTGGCCCACGAGGGACCCGAAGCGCTCGTCCTCCGGGTGCACGCCAACGCCCGTATCGCCGAGCATGGTCTCGGGCCGCGTGGTCGCGACCACCATGAACTCGCCCGGGCGGCCCTCGATCGGGTAGCGCAGGTGCCACAGCTTGCCCTTGCGCTCCACGTACTCGATCTCGTCGTCGGAGACCGCAGTCTTGAGCACGCAGTCCCAGTTCACGAGGCGCGCGCCGCGGTAGATCAGCCCCTCTTCCCACAGGCGCACGAAGGCCTCGCGCACGGCGGTCGAGAGATCCTCGTTCATCGTGAACGCGGTGCGCGTCCAGTCGCAGGAACAGCCCAGGCGCCGGAACTGCTCGAGGATGATGTTCCCGTGCTTCTCCTTCCACTCCCAGACGCGCTCGAGGAAGGCCTCGCGGCCCAGGTCATCGCGCGTCTTCTTCTCCTCGGCGAAGAGCTTCTTCTCGACCACGGCCTGGGTCGCGATGCCCGCGTGGTCCGTGCCCGGCACCCACAGGGTGTCGAAGCCGCACTTGCGCCGATGGCGGATCACGATGTCCTGCAGGGTGCCGTTCAAGGCGTGGCCCATGTGCAGCACGCCCGTGACGTTCGGCGGCGGGATGATGATCGTGAATGGCCGACCGGAGCCCTGCCCCTCGGGCGGGGGCTGGAATGCGCCACCCTTCTCCCAGGTGTCGTAGATCGGGCCCTCGAAGTCTGCAGGATCGTAGCGCGTCGCGAGATTCATAGGCCGCGGAGTATACCGCAAGCCCTCAGCGCATCGCGCGCTGGGTTCCGCGTGCCAGGCCCACCAACTCGGTGTCCAGCACCCGGCGCGCGCGCCCCACCGCCAGGGAGACATCCCGCGGTCGCGGGGTGCCCGTCGGGACCTCGCTCATCGAGACCCCGCGCACCTCGGTCCTGGCTTGCTCGGGCTCGAGCCCGGCCGCGACGAGGATCGCGAGCCCCAGCTCCAGGCGCGAGCAACGCTGGGGTCCGGCCACGTGCAGCAGGCCGGATTCCGTGCTGTTCGCGAGCTCCATCACGGCCTCCGCAGCGTTGGACACCTCGAGCGGCGAGCGCCACTCGTCGGTAAACAGGGGCGGATGCTCGCCGCGCTCGACCGCCTCCAGCAAGCTGTCGGACGCGCCCGCTGCGCGCGCACCGGAATTTCCGTACAGGAGCGGTAGCCGCACGACCAGGGCGGCCGGAAAGGCTGCCAGGACCGCGGCCTCGCCCGCGAGCTTGGAGCGGCCGTACTCGCTGACCGGCGCCGCGTCGGCGCTCTCACTGAACCCGCCCGGCGGGGCATCCACCTGGCCGAAGACCAGGTCGGTCGAAATGTGCACCAGGCGCAACCCGCGATCTGCACACAGCGCTGCGATCTCACCTGGCAGCTCCGAGTTCATGCGCCGCGCCTCATCGGGCCGCTGCTCGCACTCCGCGGGGCGCGCCAGGGCCGCACAGCAGATCACCCGCGCAGGCTCCAGCCCCTCGAGCAAGGCGCTGAAGGCCCCGGCCGGCGCCAGGTCCACCTTGACCCACTCGGCCCCGTCGCGCGGCTCGCAGAAGCGTGGCGCGCGCTCCGGATCCCGCGATACAGCCACGACACCCTCGCCCAGAGGCTCGGCAAAGGTCGCGAATTCGCGCGCACGGGAAACGGCACTGGCCACGACGTGCGCGCCGAGAAAACCGCTGGCTCCAAGGATGAGGGTCGGGCCCATGGGTCCAGGTTACCACCGAGGCCATCCGATCGCCTATCCTGCGTCGATGCCCTACGCGAGCGCACTGGTCGTGGCCAACCCGATCGCGGGACGTGGAGCCGGGCGCGCGCGCGCACAGGCCCTGACCGACGCACTGCGCGCCGCGGGCATCGACGCCACCCTCTTCCTGACCGGCGCGCGCGGGGACGCGCAGCAGCGCGTCGCGGACCTGCACGGGAGCGCGGGCGCCGTCCCCGAGGTTGTCGTGGTGGTGGGTGGTGACGGCACGGTGGGCGAGGTCCTGGGCGGGCTGCCGCCCGAGATCCCGCTCGCGGTCCACGCCATGGGTACGGCGAATGTCCTGAGCCTCGACCTGCGCCTGCCGCGCACCGTGGCCGGGACCGTGGCCATGTTGCAGTCGGGCCGCCTGCAGGGAATCGACGTGGCCCACGTGAACGGACGCCTGAGCTTCCTCGTGGTCGGCGTCGGCTTCGACGGCGCCGCCGTGCGCGAGGTCGAGCGCCTGCGCCGGGGCCCGATCACGAAATGGAACTACGTCGGCGCGGTCCTGCGGGTCCTGCGCACGTGGCGCGCGCCGCGCCTCTCTGTCGAGATCGACGGGCGCGCAATCCCGGGCACGTATGGATGGATCGTGGTCAGCAACCTGATCGGCTACGGAGGCATCCTGCAGCTCTGGAAGGAGCGCAAGCTCGACGATGGCCTCTACGAGGTGTTTCTGTTCGAAAAGGCGACTCGCCTGGCCCTGGTTCGCTACGCTCTGGCGGGCTTCCTCGGACGCCTGCCCGGGCGTTCCTGCCGCATGCTGCAAGCGCGCCAGGTGCGCATCCAATCCGAAGTGCCGGTCCCCTATCAGGTCGACGGTGACCAGGGCGGCGAGACCCCGATCGACCTGCAGATCAGCAGCGAGCGCTTCAAGCTGGTCGTGCCCGCATAACCCTCGATGACGAGTCGCATGAACGCCACGTCTGTTGTCCGCGCTGGCTCCTGCTCCTTCGGGGGCGACACCCTCGCTTTCCTCGCGGGTCCCTGCGTCCTCGAAACGCGCGAGCTGACCCTGGAGATCGCCAGCCGCCTGCGCGACATGTTCGGCGAGCGCGGGCTGGGATTCGTCTTCAAGGCGAGCTTCGACAAGGCCAATCGCTCCAGCCTGCACTCGGGACGCGGGCCCGGTATCGAGACGGGCCTCGGATGGCTGGCCGAGGTGCGCTCGACGCTCGACATCCCGGTGGTCACGGACGTGCACACTGCCGAGCAATGCGCGCAGGTGGCGGAGGTCGTCGATGTGCTGCAGATTCCCGCATTCCTGTGCCGCCAGACGGACCTGCTCGTGGCGGCCGCCGAGACCGGCCGCGTGGTGAACGTCAAGAAGGGCCAGTTCCTCGCCCCCTGGGACATGCAGCACGCCGCCACGAAGATCATCGAGAGCGGCAATCCGAACGTGCTGCTGACGGAACGCGGCTCGAGTTTCGGCTACGGGCGGCTGGTGGTCGACATGACCGGCTTCGAGCACATGGCTCGCACGGGACAGCCGGTCATCTTCGACGCCACCCATTCAGTCCAGCAGCCCGGAGCTCTGGGCGACAAGACCGGCGGAGATCGCACCCTCGTGCCGGCCCTCGCACGCGCGGCAGTGGCCACGGGATCCGTGCACGGACTGTTCTTCGAGGTCCACCCACGGCCGGACACGTCCCCGTCGGACGGCCCCAACATGCTACAGCTCGACCAGTTCCCGGCCGTGCTCGACGAGTTGGTGGCGGTCCACAAGGCCGTGCGGGCGACCGCCGGCTGACCGCGCAGCGCGTGGGTCACTCGCGCGGCAAGGCGCGCCCATCCATGCGCTCGGGAACCTCGATGCCCAGGGCGTCGAGCAGGGTCGGAGCCGCGTCGACCGCCCCGACGGGTTCATGGCTCGTTCCGGGCGCGAAGCCCGGGCCCATGAACACGAGCGGGATGCGACGATCGTAGGCATAGGGCGAGCCGTGGCTGGTACCCGTCGGGACCGCGAGCAATGTCCAGGGCCGGCGCACGAGGGACACATCGGGCCCGCGTCCCTCGGCCACGGAGCGCGCCATCAGGCGTCTCAGCGGGTCCGCGGCCGGTGCTCCGGACTGCACATCCGTCTCGCGCAGTTCCGCGAAGGTGTACGCCCGCACGATCCACTCGGTCTCCAGCGCAACGTGTGCCGCCAGGTCCCAGACCCCGAGCGGATCGAGGTCGCGCTCCTGGATCTGCTGCTCATCGAAGACCAGCCCGCCGGTGTAGTCGAACCCGAGGTCGGATCCGAAGGCCTCCCCGAAGCGGCCCACGACCCGCTCGCGCAGACCCACGACCTCGGCCTGTGGAATCCTGTCGGAATCGATCCCGCGCTCGCGCAGGCCTTCCGGAAGGTCGAGGATGCCGTGATCGGCGGACAGACACGCGATCCAGCCGTCGGATCCCAGGCGTTCGTCGAGCAGGTCGAACAGCTCCCCCAGCCCGTCGTCGGCGCGCATCAGTACGTCCGTCACCTCGCGGCTGTACGGTCCGAACGAGTGCCCCGTGATGTCACAGGCCGAGAGCCCGATCGCGAGCAGGTCCGGTGCGGCGTCTGCGCCGAGGTCGAACTGCTCGATCGCGACGCTCGCCATGCTCAGCACGAATTCGTCGACCAGGGGTGTCGAAAACGTGACGGCAGCTGCGCGCGCGAGGGCAGCCGCGTCGGATACGGAGTCGATGCCCGGCATGCCGTAGGGGAAGACGCGACGGCGGAAGAAGCCGGCCATCTCCCCCTTCCTGTCATCGGCCGCTGTCCCCGAACCGGGATACTCGCTGCGCAGCGGCTGCCAGCCCTGAGCCGCAAAGTCCTGATAACGGTCGGGCCAGGTCCCGTTCCACTCCAGCACCCAGTCAGGCAGGGCATCGGCATAGTAGGTCGAGCTGCGGAAGCCCCCCGCGGCGCGATCCCACCAGATCGCCACGTCGGCTTCCTGGCCGCCCATGCCGACCGCTGCGCGGTCCTTGCCCGCGATCGAGACCACCTTCGAGTCGCCGGACGCGGCCACCATGTAGTCCCCCAGGCCTGGCACACGGATGCTGCGCGGTGACATGTCGCCACCCCCGACGGGCACACCCTGAACGCCATCCGAGGTCAGCGGCGCGACGCTGTCGTCGCCCACGCAGTAGACCATGTGACGGCGCTCCCGATCGAAGAACCCATTCCCCACCACACCGTGTGTCGAGGGGTAGGTGCCGGTCGAGAGCGTCACATGCCCGGGACCGGTCTCGGTGCGCGCGTAGCCCAGCTCGGCGGCGCGGAAGGTACGACCCGTGCGATGGAAGCGGCCCAGGCCGCCGTCCAGCCAGGGCGCAAGGCGTTCGAGCTGCTCCGGGATCAGCTGATCCACGGAGACCAGCACGACCAACCGTGGAGCCGGGGCGCGACCCGGGATGGAACCAGCCAGGGAGAGGCCGAGAAGCAGGGCAGTGGTGTTCATATATGGAATGGCAAGAGGTGCGAAGCACATGAGGATCGCCCCGAACCCGCCGTGGAAACACCAGAAAACGATGGAACGCTCGTCCCAGGGGCTTTTAGCGCGCCGCCGAGAGGCCATGGCGGTCGCACAACCCGTTGCTATCACGGGGTTTCGAACGGCACGGAAAAAGCTTCCGGCAAGATCTCGGCGCTCCCGCTTGCACAATTGCAACTTCGAAGGTATTCTCCCGCGCTCCAGGACGAGAGACACCGAATACGGATTCGGTTGGCCTGTCGATCGAGGAGCAACCACCCGCCTGCGCGGCCTGGAAGCTCCCGAGCCTTCAGGACCACGTGGCGACCCAAAAAGGTAAGCCCCGGTGATCTCCAACCCCGCAACAACACGATCGGCCCCGTGCCCCGCGCAATCCTGCGCCGGTGCCGGAAGCAGTGCTGATGAGCGGCAGGGTGATCGCAGGTGCACGGATCACGGCGGCACGGTGCTCGCGACCGGTCGCACGGAACATGGCAGAAATCGGCGGAGAGTCTCCGCCAACTCGACGCGCATGCGCGTCGATTCAGGCACGCGAGTTCGGGTTGGGGAGCCTGTGCTCGCGTTGAAGGAGGGGAGAGGTCGGCACCTCGTGGGGACAAGGTGTCGGTCTCGAAAGAAGTTGCGCGACCCTGGGTGCTTGGGGACGGCCCACGGAACGCGCCGCCCGGTGCTGGCTTCGGCCGGCGAATCGCGAAGGGGGACTGTGTCGGTCTAGTACCGATACTAGCGATCAATGGGGAGCTTGCTCCCCGGGTCCGGGTAGGGAGCGTGCGGCCTCGGCTGCGCGCTCCCTCTCTCTTTTTAAGGGTCTCCCGAGATCCGCAGGCCTGTAGCGCCCGCGTCAGCTCTCGACGTGCACGCTGAAGCGACTCTGCAAGCGTTCGATCAAGCGCGCGTGGATCTTGCACACGCGCGATTCGCTCAACCCGGTCAGCTGACCGATCTCGCGCATCGGTAGCTCTTCCCAGTACTTCAGGTACACGATCCGGTATTCCTGATCGGTCAGCTTCTGAGCCACGACGCGCAGCAGCTCCTCGCGCGAGAACCGATCACCGGGAGCTTCCGACTGCCTGTCCGGAACACTGTCCAGCACGGGCAGCGCGTCCTCGCCACGGTCGTCACCGGTAGGTGCCGATGGCAGGCCCAGACCGAAGAGCTGGGAGTAGTCGGGAGACGACAGCCCCATCGCATCGGCGATCTCCTCGTCGTTGGGACGCCGTCCCAGCTCGGAGCGCAGCCGCTCGCGGGTACGCTTCTGCAGCTCGGTGCGCTGGCGCCAGGGCCGCGGAAGCCAATCCTGTGCGCGCAGCTCGTCGAGCAGGGCGCCCTTCACTCGCAGCTCGCCGTAGGACTCGAAGCGCACGCCACGTGCCGGATCGAAGCCCTGCACGGCGGAGATAAGGCCAACGCTTCCCGCGGTCTGCAGATCACCACGATCCACGCTCCTCGGCAGCCGGCTGCTGAAGCGCCGCACGACGTCACGCACCAGCGACTGGTACGCCTCGACCAGCAGGTTGCGGGCCGCGTCACTCCGGTCGGCACGGAAGGCCGCCCACAGGGCTTCCTTGTCGGGATCCGGTATCCGCAACGCCTTACCTGGCGCGCTGGCCGCGCTCTTTGGGGTGCTGTCTGTCGTGGTATCCATGAACTTCTCCGGAGACGACGGGTTCGGCCTGCACACGGTCGATCGACGTCGAAGCGAAGCGCTCGATGAACCTGAATACACCCTTTTGCATCCCTGGATCAACCACGCGGCGTGCGTGCCTGCGCGTCCAAGGGCAACGGACGCAATGCGCAGAACCAAAGTCAGGCCCCATTCACGGAATGGCCCCCGGAAACGGAATGTCCGGCAAACACGCACGCGCGCGGCGCTCCCGAAAAAAATTCCGCGAGTAGGTGCAAAAAAGCCCAACTCGCGTCCCTTCGAACCCGCAAAAAAGCGCCCGCGCGCCGGGTTCGTACGTCAGTCGTGACGACCGGGGTCGTCCGGATAGCCCAACGCACCCAGAACTGCGCGCTCCGCGCTGCGCATCTCGCTCCGGTCCTCGGGATCGTGGTCGTCCATCCCACACAGGTGCAACGTGCCGTGGACCAGGTAGAGCGCCAGCTCGCGCGCGTGCGAAACGCCACGTTCTGCAGCCACGGTGCGGGCGCAGTCCACACTCACAAAGACTTCACCGGCGGGTCCGCCCCCGTCCTCACCGAGGTCGAAGCTCATGACGTCCGTGGGACTGGATTCCTCCAGAAAGCGCCCGTGCATCTCGGTCAGGGTGGGCTCGTCGACCAGGATCGCGTTGACCTCGATCCCTGGACGCCCGCCGTGCGCAAGCGCAGCCTCGACGGCAGCCGCGACCTGCCGGTCATCGAGCGCGATCTGCGCCACCTGCCAGTGAACAGTTACCGCCATCTTGGCGTCCGTGCCCTCATTCTTCCGAACCGTCGCCCGCGGACGTGCGAGCCGGTGCCTGATAGGCGCGTACGATCTGCGCCACCAGCGGGTGGCGCACGACCTCGTCGGCCGAGAACTCGATGACGCCCACACCTTCGAAGCCGCGCAGGCGCTGAACGGCATCGCCCAGTCCACTGCGCACGCCCTGCGGCAGGTCGTTCTGGCTCCCGTCTCCTGTAACGACCATGACCGAGCCCTCCCCCATGCGGGTCAGGAACATCTTCATCTGGCCGATGGTCGTGTTCTGGGCCTCGTCGAGGATCACGAAGGCATTCGAAAGCGTGCGCCCACGCATGAACGCGAGCGGCGCGACCTCGATCACGCCCGCCTGTTCCAGGCGCAGGATCTCGTCGCTGTCGATCAGGTCGTGCAGCGCGTCGTAGATCGGGCGCATGTACGGATCGAGTTTCTCCTGCAGATCACCGGGTAGGAATCCGAGCCGCTCGCCCGCCTCGACGACGGGTCGCGAGATCACCAGCCTGCGCACGGCGCCCTCGCGCAGCATGCGTGCCGCCGCCGCCACCGCCAGGTAGGTCTTGCCCGTGCCGGCTGCGCCGAGGCCAAAGACCAGCGGCTGCTTGCTCATCAGATCCAGGTAGCGCTTCTGGGTCTCGTTGCGCGGCTCGACGGGTCGGATTCGAAACCCGCCCTTGGGATGGTAGCTGCCGGCTCCCGAACGATGCGGAGACCCGCTCGTCGAGCGGGACTGCGGCGGGCCATTCTCGACCACGTTGCCGGGCTGGCTGTCGCGCGCGAGCAAGATGCTCTCGATCTGCCGCACGCCCAGCTCGGGTCCCTTGCGCGCCTTGCCGAGCAGATGATCGATCCGCCGGCGCGCCTCCGCGACACCCGACTCATCGCCCTTGATCTTCAGGTTTCCGTGACGCACAAAGACCTCGATATCCAGGGCCTGGCGCAGCAGCTTTGCGAACCGGTCGTAAGGTCCGAGCACGAGGACAGCCTCGTCGTGGGACCGCAGCGGGATAGTGATTTCAGTCAAAGTCGTTTAGCGGCCCTGTCGCCGCTGAGTGAGTTCCAGGATCCACGCCGACCGAACGGCTGTCAACCAAGGTCCGTCAACCGCTGGAACAAGTAGGGCCACGCGACCCAGGTCAGGGGTACCGCAAATAAGAAACTGTCCACCAGGTCGAGCACCCCGCCCGAGGGTCCGAACCAGGTGCCCGAATCCTTGATACCGACCCGTCGCTTGACCCAGCTCTCGAACAGGTCTCCGGCCTGGGCCGCGACGTTGATCAGAGCACCCGCACACAGACCGGAGGCCACGCCCCAGCGCGCTTCCGGAAACGAACCGCCGAGCTGCAGGGCCAGGCCGCACAACGTGCCCGCGACCAGGGACCCGACGCAGCCGGCGGTGGTCTTGCCGGGGCTGATGTTCGGAAACGGGTGGGACTTGCCGATCGCGTTCCCGACGTAGTAGCCGGCGATGTCGCCCGCCTTGGCGAGCACGAGCAGGGCAACCAGCCCCGCCCCACCGTATCCCAGCCGGACGGCGTACAGGCCAGGCAGGGCCAGGGCGACCAGGAAGAGCAGGCCGGTCGGAAGCCCGATCGAAGGGCGCCCCGCTCTCGGGCCTCGTCCGGCCGCGGCGAGCAGCGCGCCCGCGGCCGCGCAGCTCGTGGCTGCGAGCAGCGCTTCGGTCTGTCCCAGGGAGTCCTGTCGTGTAAGGAAGTAGACGACGCCAGCCAGCCCCACCAGCGAAGCGACCAGCCCCATGCGCAGGTCGAGCGCGCCCATGCGCACCGTCTCCAGGATGCCGCCCAGGGCGAGCAGCCCGCCCACGATCAGCACGAGCGGAGCACCCACCGGAAAGGAGCTCACCCACAGGAGCAATCCGACCACGCCGGCGATCGTTCCGCCCACGCGCGTGCGGCGCCAGACCTTGGCACGCTTCGAGGGGTCCATCAGAGTCTCAGGTAGCGCTGGCCGACGTGCTACCCACATCCGTCGTCGGCAACAGCGCCCCGTAACGGCGCTGCCGTTGCGCGAAGGACTGCAGGGCCTGCATCAGTTGCGGCTTCCGGAATTCGGGCCAGCACACGTCCGTCACGTAGAACTCGGAATACGAGATCTGCCAGAGCAGGAAGTTCGAAATTCGCATCTCGCCCGCCGTCCGGATCAGGAGATCCGGGTCCGGCGTCTCGGGATCGTACAGGTACGCGCGCAGACTCTCCTCGTCGATATCCGCCGGTTCGAGGCGACCCGCGCGAACGTCTTCGCCCATGGCACGTACCGCATCGGCGATCTCCGAACGACTGCCGTAGGACAGTGCCAGGCGAAGCAGCATGCCCTCGTTCTCGGAAGTCATGGCCTCGGTCTTGCGCAGCTCCTCGAGCGCGACTGCGGGCAGATCGTTCAGGCGCCCGATGCAGCGCAGGCGAACACCGTTCGCCATCAGCGTGCGCCGTTCACGGTGGAGGTAGACCCGTAGCAGACGCATGAGGTAGCCGACCTCACGCTCGGGGCGTTTCCAGTTCTCGACCGAGAAGGCGTAGAGCGTCAGGCTCTGCACCCCCATGCGGGCGCAGCTGGTCACGATTTCGCGCAGGGAACGGATGCCGGCGCGATGGCCCTGCACCCGGAACTGCCCGCGCGCCTCGGCCCAGCGTCCATTGCCATCCATGATGATGGCCAGGTGCTCGGGGAACGGGCCTCCGATATCCGGTCGCTCGACCTTGGGGCCCGCTCGATCCACTAGAGCCCCCTGGAAATGACCTGGTCGCGCTCGGGCCCGACAGAAAGCATTCCGATGCGCGCACCCACCAGAGACTCCAGCCGCTCGACGTAGGAGCGCGTGGTGTCGGGCAGTCCTTCGAAGGTGGTGACCTTGGTGATGTCCTCGGTCCAGCCCGGGTAGGTCTCGAACTCGACCTCGATGCCATCGAGGCTCGGTAGCTCGAGCGGGTACTGCTCCCAGCGCTGGTCGCCCTTGGTGTAAGCCACACCGACGCTGATGTCCCCCATGCCCGACAGCACATCCAGGTTGGTGACGACCCACTCCTGGGCATCGGCCAGGGAGAACGCGCTGCGCACCGCGACCGCATCGAACCAGCCGCAGCGACGGGGCCGCCCGGTCGTGGCGCCGAACTCGCAGCCAGCTTCGCGTAGTCGCTCGCCCATCTCGCCCAGGAGCTCGGTCGGGAACGGTCCCTCGCCGACGCGGGTGCAGTAGGCCTTCGCGATGCCGATCGAGCGATCGATCCAGCGCGGCGGAAAGCCTGCGCCGGCGGCGACGCCCGCGACACCGGTGTTGGATGACGTGACGAACGGGTAGGTGCCGAAATCGATGTCGAGCGCAGCCCCCTGCGCTCCCTCGAAGAGCACGCGCTTGCCCGCCTTGTACGCTGCGCGCAGCTCGAGCCCGACATCGCCGACGAAGGGTCGCAGGCGCTCTCCCAGGCTGGCGTAGCGCTCCAGCTCCGCCTCCAGGTCGAGCGGCTCCGCGTCGTGGACCTTGCGGATGAGTTGGTTCTTTTCCGCAAGCGCCGCGCGCAAACGAGACTCGAGCACCTCCGGATCCAGCAGATCACAGATCCGCAGTCCGGTGCGCGCGGCCTTGTCCGCGTAGCAAGGCCCGATGCCACGCCCCGTGGTCCCGATACGACTCTTGCCGCGCCCATGCTCGGAGAGCGCGTCCAGTCGCTTGTGGTGTTCGAAGATAACGTGTGCGTTGGCGGCCAGGCGCAGATTGCTGCCATCGACCTTCACGCCACGTGCCAGCAGGCCCTCCATCTCGTCGATCAGAGTGATCGGATCGACCGCGACACCGCCGCCGATCACGTTTATCCTGCCCTCGTGCAAAATGCCCGAGGGAATGAGATGCAGGACGTACTTCTCACCGTCGACGATGACGGTGTGGCCAGCATTGGCCCCACCCTGATAACGGACGACGTAATCGATCTCCGACGCCAGTCGGTCGATGATCTTTCCTTTGCCCTCATCGCCCCACTGGGCACCAAAGACGCTGATCGAGGGCATTTAGAGGACCGAGAATCGGGGAGCAGCGTGGCCGCTTTAAGGAGGGGAGAGGGCACGCACACATGTACGGGCCAGCGCAGGATTCTTGCGCCCTACCAGGATTCCCTCAAGCGAATTCCGGTGGCGGTTCGCGAGCCCGGGCGCAGAGGGTGCGAAGATCCCCCAACCCCCGATTTCTGGAGCCGCAGAGGGGTACCGGGATGAGACCCCGGCCGAGCCGGCTCCTGGGAGCCTCCTGTGCCCTCGCCCTGCTCCTGCTGGGTACGAGCCTCCTGCTCCCCCCGGGCGCCGAGGTGCGCCGTACGCGCGACCTGGGGGCCGCGCGCGCCGCCATCCACCCCTGGTTGCTGGAACCGGCGCGCTGGCCACGATGGACCCCGGACTGGATGGCTCCGGGCGCCGCCAACGGCCGCGCACCCACCGTGACGGCAACCCTGCCCCAGCGCGGCGTCTGGTACGACCTCCCGGGCCTCGGTGCGCCGGTCAGCAAGGGCGTGATGCTCTACTCGGATCTGCCCTCGGGCGCGTCCAGCGGGACGCGGGTGACCTGGATCGTGCGCACGGACGTCGGACTGGACCCATTCAGGCGCTGGGCGGCGCTCTGGGCCGACCGCCGATACGGCCCGCAGATGGAGGCGGCCCTGACACGCCTCGCAGCCTGCGTCGACCAGGAACGCGCGCTACAGCTCAGGTAGGGCCGAACCCGCCGCCACCGGGGGTGGAGACTTCGATCTCTGCGCCGCGCGGTAGATCGATGCCGACCTTGCTACCCAGCTTCTGCCAGCGGGCTTCCGGCGATCGGCGCCAGCGCGCACAGCCGGCTCGGCCACGCTCACCGCCGCCCAGGCCCCAGGGGCCCAGGACCTGGCGCTCCGCGATCCAGCCCAGCCGGACCGGCTCGAGGAAACGCAGGCGCTTCACGATCCCGTCACCGCCACGGCCCGCCCCGGCACCGCCGGAGCCACGTCGCACGCTCAGCCCCGTCACGCGCACGGGCCAGCTGGTCTCCATGTCCTCGACCGGAGTGTTGCGCGTGTTCGTCATGTGGGTCTGCAGCGCGTGCGCCCCGTGTCCCGCGGGCCCACCGCCAGCACCGCCGGCCAGGGTTTCGTAGTAGGCGAACGGGCGCGCTTGGCGGTCCACACCTCCGAACGTCAGGTTGCTCATCGTGCCCGCGCTCGCAGCCGGAATCCTGTCCGGCACGGCCTGCGCCAGGGCGCCCAGGATCACGTCGACGACACGCTGGCTGGTCTCGACATTGCCCGCCGCGACCGGTGCGGGGTAGCTCGCATCCAGGACGGTGCCGGGGGTCGTCAGGACCGTGACGCAGCGCATCACACCGTCGTTGGTGGGCGTTCCCGGCGGCAACAGGAGGCGCAGGACGTAGAAGACCGCCGAGCGCGTCACGGCCCGCACCGTGTTGACGCTGCCGCTGCCCTGGGGGTCACTGGCACGGAAGTCCAGCGTCAGGCGGCCAGCTCTGGCTGTCAGGCGCAGGCGGATCATCAGCGCCTCCTCCTTCTCACCGGGACCGCCGCCGACCTCGTCCTCGAAGGACCAGGAACCTGCAGGCATCTCGGACAGGGCGGACCGCATGAGACTCTCTGTCCAGTCCATCAGCTGGCTCGATCGCTCGCGCAGCTGCACGCTGCCATGCTCGCTGGCCATGGCCTGCAGGCGCCGCTCACCGACCTGATTCGCGGCCCACTGGGCCAGCAGGTCCCCGCGTCGGTCCGCGGGAACGCGCATGTTTGCCAGCACGATCCGCGCCAGATCCGGATCCGGCTGGCCAGCACGGATCCAGCGTACGGGTGGAATTCGCAGGCCCTCCCCGTGGACATCTGCGGCGGGCGCCATCGATCCGGGGAACGCGCCGCCCACATCCGCGTGGTGCGCACGATTGAGGCAGTAGAAGTCCGCCTCGGAGCTCCCGGGCAGGAAGACGGGCGAGACGAGGGTCAGATCGGGGAGGTGCGAACCGCCCTGGTAGGGGTCGTTCAGCAGGACCGCGTCGCCGGGCTCCATGTCGATCGCCGCGCGCGCCGCCGCGAGGGACATGGGGGCCGCACCGAGGTGCACGGGCAGGTGCGCGGCCTGAGCGATGGTCCGTCCGTCGCTGTCGAACAGGGCGCACGAGAAGTCGCGGCGCTCCTTGATGTTGGGCGAGAAGGCCGAGCGCATGAGCGAGACGCCCATCTCCTCTGCCAGGGCCGCGAACAGGTGCTGGAACACCTCGAGCCGAACCGGGTCACGCCCTGCTTTCATTGATTGTCGTCCGGGTAGTCGAGCACCTCGAACGGCTGGTAGTCGAGCACCTCCCAGCGCAGGAGCGGGATGACGCCCATCTCCGCGGCTTCCGGATTGCGCCAGACGATCGAGCGAACGGTGCGCACCAGGTTCAGGCCGGAACGCTCGTAGGTCTCGCGCTCCTCGCGGCTGTAGAAGGTCTCGATGCGCTGGTCCTCGGCCTGCGTGGGAAGGCGCGCGGAGATGTAGATCGAGAAGACATGACTCTGCAGGGTCAGCAGCTCCTCGACCTCCTCGCGTATCGCCGGATCCATGTTGATCCAGCCGTAGATGTCCTCGAGCGTCTCCAGGTCCTCGAAGAACTGGCGCTGCAGGATCTCCTCGCCGTTCTCGTCGAGCATCGGGTCGAGCAGCTCCTCCTCATCCTCTTCCAGCTCGGCCTCGATGTTGCGGTACTCCACGATGCCATCCCAGAACCGGTAGTTCACATCGCGGGTGTCGGTCAGGCTCGCCAGCACCGCGAGTGGCGCCGTGTTGACGTTGACCCCGTACCCCAGAATCACGCGCTGATCGCCCACCGGAGCGCCCTGATTGTCGCGCTCGACGGGTGCTATCGGGCCAACCTGGGCCGATGTCCAGATCGTCAGGAAGGACTCGATCGAGTGCACTCGCACGCCGTCGGCGTCGAAGAAGTCCTTGAAGTGTCTCTCGTTAAAGGGCTCGAGCACCGCGAACTCACGCAGTGACAGGGGCATGCCCAGATCCCCGTCCTCGCTCAGGTCGTCGGTCATCAGCAGCGGGCGCGGCAAGATTCCCGAGTCCGAGCGCTGGCTCAGGTGCTCGAGCATCACGCGCGCCATGGCCTGCGCATCCGACCCGTCGATGTCGACACGCGTGTCCTCGCGGCAGCGGTCGAGGATGCGCGAGACGCGCTCGAACGCAAGCTCGGCGAGCTCCTCGTCCGGGTTGAGCATGTTGAGGATGTTGTACTTGCTCTCCTCGTCCTGGATCATGATGCGCAGGTCGATCTCGTTGATCGAGGTCACCTGCGGCCGAGCCCAGTCATCCATCTTGGAGTCGACGGACTCCTGCTCGCCACCGCCGCCCGGGCCACCGAGTCCGGGCGCGCCAGCATCACCGGCCGGCGCGTCGCCCGCACCGCCGCCTTCGCCCGCGCCCTCGCCCTCGCCATCATCTGCCAGACTCTCGTAGACCTGCAGGAAGGCTGACTCGATCGCCAGGTCCATGCGCGTGCGCGTGATGTCGTTGTGCGAGACCTTGCTGTCGGTGCTGGTGACGATGTGGATCTGGTAAACCAGCGCGATCACGACCAGCAACACGAGGAACGAGATCAGCAGCGCTACCCCCCGCTCATGGGCATTCGCACGGTTCAGTCGAGCTCTCAGGATCCGCATGGCACACTCAGGATTCGCTCAATCGACGCCCTCCGCCAGGCTTTCTTCCTCGAAACCGGCCCGCGCAACACTTTCTCGACGGGCTCCCGGCTCACTCAGGAAAAATCACTCGAACGGCCGGTTGAGGTCGCTGCCCTGCAGGATGCGCGGGCGGATAAAGAACAGCACGTTGGTCTGCTCCGTGGCTCGCGAGGTGCTCCTGAATAGCATGCCCAAGAGCGGGATGTCCCCGAGCAGCGGAACCTTGCTCTCGCGCTCCACACTGCGCTCGGAGATCAAGCCACCGATCACAACCGCCTGCCCGGGCTCGAGCCTGACGATCGTGCGCGCCTTGCGAATCGCGAGTATCGGCGTCGTGATCTCCTGGGCCGAGGTCCCGCTGGTCGTGGCGAAGGTGACCTGGTTGCCGGTCTGCTGAGACGCCTCGATATCGATGTTGAGTACGACAGTGTTCGTCCCGACGACGCGTGGGATGACGTACATCTGCACGCCCACGTCCAGGTACTCCACCGTGGCACTGAAGCTGCCCTCATTGTCGATCCCGCTCAGCCTCAGGTACGGCAAGCGCGTCGTGTTCACGATCTCCGCGCGTCCGCCCTCGCGTACCGCGACCTTCGGGCGCGAGATGATCGAGACGTTCTCGAGGCCCGCGAAGGCCTGCAGGACCGCATTGAACTGGGCGCCGTCCTGGACCGCACCGATGGTGAGCAACGACGCGGCCTCGGCGATCGGGAAGGAGTAGTTGAAGCTCTTGAACAGGCCGCTGCTGTTCGGCAAGCCGAGGATCGGCGTGCTGTCGTTGATCGGTGTGATACCCAGCTGGAAGGTGTCCGTCGTGGTCACCTCGACGATCTTGGCCTCGATCTCGATCTGGCGTACCTCTGCGGCGAACAGATCGATGAAGTGCTCGACCTCACGCATCAGGTCCGGAGCGGCGGTGACGAACAGTACGTCGCCCAGGGGCACAGCTGTACCGGGCACGAGTTGCGGCCCGCGCGGATCCGCCCAGCTCTCGGTCAGCCAGCCGGGCTGCATGTCGAGCGCGACCGTACCTGCCGGCTGCTCGATTTCCGCCGCGGAAACCACGGCCGTGCCCTCCGCCGCGGGCACGTTGAAGATCTTGAAACGCCCGTACCTGCGCAGCAGCCGATCGATCTTCTCGCCCTGCCCCGTGGGGAGCGGGTAGGGCTTCATGATGCGCCCGTCGTCGTACTGAATGATGTTGGCGCCGAACTCCAGATACGGATTGATCGGGATGGCTTCCAGCTCGTCGTAGTCCCAGGGAGCGGGATCCGTGTCGCCAGAATCGGGCCCGTCGGCGGCACGCGCAGCGGCGCCGTCCGCGCCCTCGTCACGGCCAGGGTCCGCGTACTCACGCTCAAGGTCCGAGAACTCCTCCTGGTCGAAGCCCTCGATCGGAGTCAGGGAGCTCTGCTCGATCAGCTCCGTGTAGAGCTCGTCTGTGACCTCGCGCTGGCGCTCCCGGGAAGATGGAGAGCTGGGCGTTTCACAGCCAGACACCCCCAGCAGGACCGCCACAAGCGGTGCCGAAAGCAGTCCGAGCCGGAGTCGTGATCGGGTGGAGAGGCGCAACGAGATCGGGGGCGAGCTGTGGTGTGCGCCCTCTCGATAGCGAGAAGCCTAGCTGCCCAGTTGGCGCTTCACCAGAGTCGTGATATCGGCAATCTTCTTGCCATCCCGGCTGCGAATTTTCTTCCACACGCTGCAGTACTTCTTGTCGTTGCGCACCTTCTCACAGGCCCGGCTGACCATTTTGGCCGCCTCGGTGCGCAGCTGGATCCCCTTGGCCGAGGCCGGGTTGATCTTCTCGCGCTTCATGCGCTGCATGGGCGACGTCAGCGCGATCAGCTTCCCGTGGTCGACGCGCGCAGGACGGGTCAGCTGGCGCGGATCGGCCAGACCACAGATGCTGTCCCGGTTGTCGAGGATGTAGTCGGTGCCGCGCCCATCGTCCCGAGAGGCCAGCAACGAGCCCTGGGATGCCTTTGGGGCGCCCAGCACAGGATCAGTAACGGTCGAGATACGACCTGCCCCGGACGCGGCGCTCGTGGAACCGAGCAGCCCGGCGGTTGCCAGGCTGGCACTGATAAGGACCTTCAGCATCTCGCCAATCATCTCATTCTGGGTCGCGGCGCTCTCCGACGCGGAGAGCACAACCTAATCCTTGTAGCAAATCCCGGCGTTCACTGGCAGTCACCAAACCGTGGACACAAAAACAGCACCCGATTCGAACGCCACGCTTACACGAGGCCTGTCCGAGGGGACCAGAGAGGTTTCGACGGCGCCCGCCTTCCCACTGGACGCCCCTTCCGCTTTTCGCACATCTCGTACCCCCGAGTTTCCCGCGGCTGGCACAAATGGCGAAGAGGCCGCCCACAGGGGCGGCCTCTTCACACGATATCTCGGTGAGAGATCTCTGCGGAGACTAGCGTCCGCGACCGGCGCCGGAACGCTCACGGCGTCCACGGTCCGGGCGATCGCCGCGTCCGCCACCATCACCACCTCGGTCGCCGCCGCCGCCGCCGTCTCCGCCGCCGTCGCCATCCTCGGTCACACCGAGAACCGCCTTGCGCGAGACCTTGACCTTGCCGCGGTCGTCGACGTTGATGACCTCGACCTCGATCTCGTCGCCGACGTTGACCTCATCGGTCACCTGACCGACGTAGCCACCGGCCAGGTCGGAGATGTGACACAGGCCCTCGACGCCCGGCAGGATCTCGATGAACGCACCGAAGTCGCGCACGCTGCGCACGGTACCCGTGTAGCGGGCGCCGATCTTGGGCGTCTCGCACATGGCCAGAATACCCTTGGCACAGGCCTTGACCTTGGCCGAGATGATCCCGAAGACCTGCACGTTGCCCTGGTCGTCCAGGATGGAGATGCGGACCTTGTACTGCTCCTGCATCGCCTTGATGTTGCGACCGCCAGGCCCGATGAGGAACCCGATCTTTTCGGCCGGGATCTTCAGGGTTTCCATGCGCGGCGCGTGATCCGAGATGTCAGCGCTGGGCGACGGAACCGCCTCGAGCATCTTGCGCAGGATGTGGATACGTCCCAGGCGCGCCTGCTCGAGAGCCGTCGAGAGCAGGTCTCGCGACACGCCCTTGATCTTGATGTCCATCTGCAGCGCGGTGATGCCCACGCCGGATCCGGCCACCTTGAAGTCCATGTCACCGTTGTGGTCCTCGGAGCCGAGGATGTCGGACAGGATCGCTGTCTTGTCACCGTCCTGCACGAGGCCCATGGCGATGCCCGCCACCGGCTGGCTGAGCGGCACGCCGGCCGCCATCATCGCCAAGCAGCCACCACAGACGCTCGCCATCGACGAGGAGCCGTTCGACTCCATGATGTCGGAGACGATCCGGATCGTGTAGGGGAAGCTCTCCTTGATCGGGAGAACCGGCGTCAGGGAACGCTCGGCGAGCATGCCGTGACCGATCTCACGCCGGCCCGGACCCATGATGCGGCGCGTTTCGCCGACCGAGTACGCGGGGAAGTTGTAGTGCAGGTAGAAGTGCTTCTTGTACTCCTCCTCGATGCCGTCGATGACCTGCTCGTCGTCCGGCGTACCCAGGGTAACGCTGACGAGGGCCTGGGTCTCGCCGCGCGTGAACAGCACGGAACCGTGCTGGCGCTCGACGAAGCCGGGACGGATGTCGATGTGACGAATCTCGTCCCACTTGCGGCCGTCGACGCGGCGACCCGCAAGGATCGTACCGCGCTCGGCGCGCTTGGAGGCCTCGCTGAAGAAGCCCTTGACCTGCTTGGTCACCGAGCCGCGCTCGGCCTCGTCGCCGATCGAACCGGCGATCGACTCCAGACACTCGTCGCGGACACTGCGCACGGACGCGTCACGCTCGTGCTTGCCTTCGGTCTTCAGGGCTTCGCCGATGCGACCTTCCCACTCGAGGACGCGCGCGCGCAGGTCCTCGTTCACGCCAGGCTTGACGAACACCTGCTGCGGCTTGCCAGCCTTGCTGTGCAGCTCGTCGACCATGTCGACGACCTCTTTGATGAGGTTGTGGGCGAACTCCAGTGCGTCCACCATCACGTCTTCGGGAAGCTCCTTGGCCGAGGACTCGACCATCGCAATGCCGTCACCGTGGCCGGCGACGACCAGGTCGAGCATCGAGTCACCGCGCCGGTCCGCGTCCGTGGGCCACGCTTGAAGCTGGCCTCCGACGTGGGCCACTCGCACGGCACCCAGGCTGCGCTCGAACGGAATGCCGCTGATGCGCACGGCGGCGAAGGCCGCGATCATGGCCAGCACGTCGGAGTTGTTCTCCCCGTCGTACTGCAGCGCGTGGGTCATGACCTGCACTTCCTGACGGAAGCCGTCAGGGAACATGGGCCGGATCGAGCGGTCGATCAGGCGCATGGTGAGGATTTCCTTGGTTGTCGGTCGCCCCTCGCGCTTGAAGAATCCTCCGGGGATCTTGCCCGCAGCTTCGGTCTTCTCGCGGTAGTCGCAGACGAGGGGGAAGAAATTGATGTCGTCGCGGGCCCCGCCACTGGTGGCGGCGGCGAAGACCTGGGTTCCACCCAGGGTCGCAACGATCGAGCCGCCAGCTTGCTTGGCGACCAGGCCTGTCTCCAGAACGATCGTCTTACCGGCGATAGTTCGCTCTACTCGGACTTGGTTGTTTGTCATGGTCCGTACTCTCTTTTCTAACTTCTGTTTGTCTTTCAGTTTTCACGTCAACTCAACTGCTTGGCAAACGACGTCCCGTGGGACTCGTTCAGACCGTGGCTTCCCTTGTCGGGATTCCATGCCACGGACGCCAAGCTCCCCGACCTTCGAAGGCCGGGGGCAACGGGCTCGACAGAAAGCTGGCCTGGACGACACGATTCGCGACGTCCGGGCCCAGCACTCATCGGCGCAGACCAAGCCGCGCGA
Source organism: Planctomycetota bacterium (assembly GCA_047618565.1). Classification (GTDB taxonomy): domain Bacteria; phylum Planctomycetota; class UBA1135; order UBA1135; genus JBLHKW01. Next base: position 14,489 of record JBLHKW010000034.1, on the reverse strand, counting down.
GGATGTCCCTGTAGCGCGCGGTGTTTCGATTGCGCAGGTAGCGCAGCAGCTTGCCGCGGCGCCCCACCATGACGAGCAGACCCCTGCGTGAGGTGAAATCCTTCTTGTGCATCTTCAGATGCTCGGTCAGGTTCCGGATGTCCTCGGTCAGGAGTGCAATCTGCACTTCGGGCGACCCGTTATCGCCATCGTTTTGTTCGAACTCCTTGATGAGCTCGGCTTTGCGTACAGCTTTGATAGCCATCGTTCTTTCTCCAACACAACTTGCCCTTGCCCCAGGGGAACGATCTCCAGGACGGGGTGCTTCCTCCGCCTCGCTGGACATGACCATCAGGTCAGACCTGGTCGAGACGAATCTGGCCCGGTCCGGTGTTCCGGACGCCAAGGCCCTGGCGGCGCTATCGAACGCGCCCCCAGCGGACTTCGAGAGTCTAGGCTCGGCGCGCCGATCGCCCCAAGGGTTTCTGGGCCCATTTTTTGGCACGAGCCAGCCACCGGAATCGCATCGATGCCCGGGGAAGGGGTCCCTGGGTGGACCAGGAACGGCCTTTGGCTCCCGCTACCGGCCGGGAACCGCAGCCCGCGCGGGCAGCACGGCCAGGATCTCGGCCGCGATCTCGTCGCAGGCCTTCTGCATCCGGGTGCGCTGGGACGGGGTGATCTCCGCCTGGCGGGTGAACTGGAATGTCTTCACCAGGCGCCCGGCCCAGAGCGGATCCAGGGAGCTCCCCGCCGGGTCGATCAGGCGTGCCTCGAGGTCGACGTTCAGCAGCGCACGGGAATCCCACTGACTCTGATCCCAGCTGTAGACCAGGATCTCGAGCAGTGCGTCCTCGTTCGCGCGACCCGCAGTGTACGAGGCTTCGATGAGGTTCTCATCGACCTGCTCGAGCGCCAGCGGGCTGTAACGCCGCAGAACGAGACCTTTCTGAAAGGCCTTCCGCAGGGCCCAGTCCGGCGCCTGCGTGTCCTCGTGCACGAACAGCACGGGCGCGATCGCCACGTCGCGCGGGTTCTTGTCGGCCAGTCCACCCGCGTGGACCTCGACCTCGTAGCCGCGCGCCTTGGGAAGTTGATAGCAGGCCCCTACGGCGAGCAGGAGGGCCAAACAGGATGATGATCGGACGAACGAACGAAGGGTCGACATTGCAGAGAAACCTCGGTACCGGACCGCACCAGTGGGTGTCGAAGGGTGCGGTCGGATTATAGGAACCCAGCCCACCGAGAGGGAGTCCGGACCTGGGCCACTGCCGGTAATTCCCTGAATAGGGAGCATTCGCGCTCTCAGGGCTGGGTGAACGTCGTCGCGGCTGCGTGGCCGAACTGGTCCTGGATGCGGTCGATATCGGTCCACAGGAAGGAGCTGGCGCTGAACCCGGACCAGGCGTGGACGGAGGGCTGAGCCACGATGGGCCCGTTCGCGAGGCCCGCACGACCGAATCCTGACAGATCGCTGACGTGGATCCGGACGTTGCCGGCCGCATCGGAGGGATCCGCACGCCACAGGTGCCAGTCCCGACCCAGGGGATCGGTAAGAACCACGTGATAGAGGCCGCCCTGGGAGCTGGCGTCCCGGATCACGTTGCGGACGGATAGGTCGTAGGGCGCCGCCCCGGAGTTGCTTCCCGCGCTCGGGGACAGCAAGGACGGAACATCCGGCAGGTCCGGTGCGCCCGTGCCCGCGATCCAGTCCGAGAGGCGCCTGCGCCGACCGACGCGGTTGTCGTCGATGTCGACGGCCTCCACCTCGACCATGAGATCGGCCTCGATCGAACCACGGTCGACAAGGTCGCCGAGGGGCGCCTGGATCCCGTACGCGGTCCCGGAATAGGCGCCGCGAATGTCGTAGTTGCCCGAACCCGCGTCGAGAGCGAGCCCGCGACCGACCGGAACGGTGTCCGGCAACCCGGGCGCGATTCCCTCGATCGAGACCCGCAGGGGTCCATCCAGGGTGCCCAGACTGACCGCCGCCGCGATGGACGCGGTGCCGTCCGGGAGTCGCTTCGGGAGTTCGCCCGGCGCGAGGTTGCCCAGCAGGGCGGGCGAGAAGCTGGCGACGTCCGCCTGGCCCGGGCCCGTCGCTGGAGCCGGCAGCCGCAGGTCGAAGGCACGCAGGAAGGCCAGTTCGCTGAAGTTCCCCAGGTTCAGCGCGTCGTTCGTTGCCATGAAAGCCTGAGCGCCCAGGCGTAGGGGTTGGATGATGCCCGGACCGAAGGCGCAGATGAGGCCACTGCCCGCATCACCGGAGCAGGCCTGGGTCGGCACGACGCGCTCGATGATCGGCAAGCGCCGACTATCGGTAACGCTCGTGCTGTCCCCGCCAAAGGTCGAGCCCGGGGCACCGATGACCGTGCCGCGCATCACGGCCGTGGCGAGGGACGAGAGCACCAGGGGTACCTGCAACCTCTGGGTCGCGACCCCATGGAACGTGAAGAGGTCGTATCCGTCCGCGTCCACGATCACGATCGTCTCGCCGCTCGTGGCGGAGAGCGGCTCTGCGTGCCCGTTGCTGTCCGTGATGACGGAGCTACGGTCGGTCACACTGGAAACATTGTCCTGCTGGGTCATGACGACCGCGCCCGCGATCGGCAGGAGCGTGTTCGCATCGAAGACGTCGACCAGAGCTCGCGGTCCGGGCAGGGTGCCACCACCCCCCACCACTCCGGTTTGAACGAAGGACCCGCTCACCGTGGCGGAAGCATTCATGGCGCGGTCGAACAGGCGGATGTCGAAAGCCTGGGGAAGATCGGCCTGGTCGATGATGTCGAGCAACGCCGGGTTGGACACGGGCCGCGCGACGAACAGTCCATCGGGGCTCGATGCGACCACGTCGAGCCGCATTCCCGTGTCGCCGAGCGTCGCTGTGATCACCTCGACCTCGCGCACCTCATCATCCGCGCGGCCGACCACGACCAGCCCGCGCATGTCGGAACGCACCTCGACGGAACTACTTCCATCCGCGCCGAAGCCCACCAGGTTCGGGGGTGTGACGTCAAAGATGAGTGGCTGGGTACCGCTGACGCTGGTCTCCGTGTCCATGAGCCGCACGGCCGAGCGCGCCGCACCACGCTCATGGCGAACCGCGACATGCATGTCGCCGGTCAGGAACAGGCCGTCCCCGCCAGCAGTGAGCAGATCGAGCTCGGCGCCCAGTACGTTGACGGTCGTGCTCCCATCAGGAATGGCGACGCGCCGCAGGAGGGCGCTCTGTCCGGTCGTCGTCGCACCGGTAAGGAAGACGCCGAGCTGGTCGCCGGACTGGCCCGGCGCCGCGAGGGTCACCTCGAGCACGGGCATGCCACTCGCCAGGTTCGGCATGCCTATCGCGTCGGCCGGCAGGGATCCCGCCGCCTTCGCGACGAGCGTTGGCGAACCGATCGGCGCGGTGCGGAACTCGAAGGTACTCGTCGGGAGCTCGTTGCCCTTGGTGTCCATGATCGGGCTCCCGCTCGGTGACAGGACCAGATCGACATCGGCATTCTGCCCGAGCGATACAGGATCGCCCGCGCCGTCGAGGCCGCGCCATGACCAGACCTGGGTCACGGCGATGTCGGCCGGACCGGAGATGCGCAGAAAGCTCGGCAACGGATCGGCCCCCGGGGGAGCCTGGTTCACGCGCACGTCGAACGAAGCATCGGTGAACGAGGTGTCGTCCATGGCGCGATCGAACACGACCACGATCTCGGTGAGCTCGCTCTGGTTCGTGGCATCGTCGCCGGGAAAGATCGTCACGACACTCGGGTTCGTCGGTGCATCGGCGACCGAGAACTCGGCCAGGCTGCCGGCGTTGGACACGGACAGCGGCTGTCCGGTCAGGTCCGCGATCACGGCGTCTTCAGTGGGCTGAACCCGGATCGACTGGCCGACCTGAAGCGGGGCGGCCGGAACCAGGATGACCACGCGCCCACCACCGGTGAGCAGCGGGGGCTGAAGGATCGGGACGGGAGCGCCCGACAGGAGGTCCACCAGCTCGAAACCACCCAGCAAACTGGCCGGATCGAGACTCTCGGAGATGACGAGTGTGATCACGCTCCGCGGTGTGCCGCGCGAATCACGCGGAGAGAAGCTGGCGACGAAGGGCGCCTCGTCCAGGATCAGGTCCCCGTTGGAGGGGATTCCTGCGGTCAGGCTTCCAATGCCGCCCGCGCTCCCGGCGCCGTCCTGCTGGCAGCCGCCGCTCCCAAAAACGCAGGCCGGATCCTCGCAACCGCTGCTGAGCAGCCCGGACAGGAGCAGACCGGACCAGAGCAGCGCCCGTCCAGCGGACCGGGCGGGCGAGGCAAACCGGGAAGATCGGGGAAACGTATGTCGTCTCACGTGGTGACTCATTGACTGGGATCGGTATCCGGGGGGGCGGCAGGACGGCCCGGTGGCCCCCTGGCATGGAGCCAGGGCCCGCCGGAGCGCCCGTGGTGGTCAGAGACGCCAGCAAGCGGTGACTCTTCCCTCTTCTAACCATATAAGGATACGACGGAAGAGGGAAATCCACGGCCGCAGCTTGGCGTGCCCCGCCCCGCTGGTCCGGCTAGACTGGGCGCCCCCCCTGGAGCCCCGTCGCCTCGAACTCCCCCATTTCGATCCCCGCCCCAATCCATGTCCATGTCCGCGGCCCACTGTATCCCGTTCCTGCTCCTGCTCGCTGCCTGCGAGGCGCCCGCTCCCAGGCAGCCCGCGCCCGACGCGGAGCAGACCGTGCAAACGACCGACTCCGACCTGCCCGGGGACAGCGCGCGTCCGGGCGCGCACCCGACCGCCAGCGGAGACCCGCGCACCCGGGAGGTGGTCGACGCGACCCTCGCCGGCGATCTCGGGCGTGCACACCAGGTGCTGACGCAGCTGCTCGTCGAAGAGAAACTGGCCCGTGGGCGCGAGCTGATGGGCGCGGGCCGCGCACGCGACGCACTCCTGCCGCTCGACGCCGCGATCGACCTTGACCCCAAGAGCGCCGACGCCGCTTTCTGGCACGGGCGCGCAGCGTTCGAGACGGCCACAACGGACCGGCAGCCGATGTTCTTCTACAAGGACGCGCTCACGGACTTCGAGAACGCTGAGCGACTCGGGTATGGCGTGGAGGCTCTCTTCCAGGCCAGTCGTGCTGCACGCATGGCGAGTGACAGCGAAAAGGCGCTGCTCTACGCGCGCAAGGGTATGACGGCCATCGAGTCCATGGCCGAACGCCCCAACCTCTCCCCGGCCCCGGAGCAGATCGCAGCGCAAGCAGCTTTCGGCGCCTACGTCGAACGCAAGGCGGCGGAGGCTGACGCCCAGGACCTCTTCATCGAAACGGAAATGCAGCTGGGCCGCCTGGCGGCGCGTGCCCCGGAAGACGCATGGGTCTGGCAACAGCTTGCAAACCTCTACGAGTGGGAGGAGCGCGCCGACGACGCACGCACCGCCATCGAGCGCGGCATCGAGATCTCGCCCGCGAACATCAACCTTCACAATCGACTCGTGCTGCTCGCCAGAAAACAGGGTGGCAGCGAGGAGGTCCAGGCCACGTACGCGGCGTTCCGGGAACGGCACCCCGACAACGGGCTCGGGCACTGGTACCCGGCCTTCGAGTTCTACGAGCAGGGCATCGTCGCCTACGGCGGCACGCCCGAAGAGGCGGATCCTGAGCTCTTCCGGCGCGCGGAGCAGGAATTCCAGACTTGCCGGGCCATGCAGCCGGATTTCGCGCAGAGCGCCCTCGGTTACGAGGCCATGTGCCGCGCCGGGATCGGGTGGTGCGAGTACAAGGCCGGGAACCTGCAGGCCGCGAAGGACGCCTTCCTGTCCATGGAGGACCTCTTCGAGGATGGGCTGCAATGGGAAGCCGAGGGGCGCCTCGGATCCGGAGTGCTCGGACTCGAATTTGTACTCTCGCAGTATTCGCTCAGTTCGGATGACCCGGACGCGATAGTGAACGCCGCCGCCATCGCCGATTACCTGCACACCTACCTGCCGGATGACGCGAACAAGGCCAACAACGCGGGTTTCTTCAACCGGGATGCCGCGGTACTCCTCGAGCACCGGGCCCTGGTGGACAACTTCCACGCCAAGACCGACGGTGAGGGCGAGGAGCCGCGCACGGAGGAGCAGCAGCGCGAATTCGCCGAGCGCTCGGAGCGCCTGCGCAACCGCGCCAAGGAACTCATGCAGCGCAGCTACAGCGCCTACGCCGAGGCCTCGCGTCTGAACCCATCCGATGTACGCGTGATCAACGACACCGGGCTGGTCATGACCTACTACGTGCGCTCGAACGTCGAGGACGCCGAGCGCTACCTGCGCCGAGCCGTGGAACTCGGAGAGGCACAGCTCGCAGAAACGACGCTCGAGGGCGACGAGCTGATCGACCTGCAGGAGGCCTGGGGCGATGCGCACCAGAATCTCGGCGTGCTCTACCTGACCCTGCGCAATGACCCGGTCAAGGCGCGCGAGTGGTTCGAGAAGTGCGTCGAGATCGGCCCCGCGCCGCGCGCTCCCCGGGAATTCGTGCGCGATTACTGGATCGCCGCCTGCGACGGCGACGAGGAAGCACAGACCAAGGTGCGACGACAGATCTGGGACGAAGCGCGTTACAACTGACGTGAATCTCCCCGTACGCGTTCAAGATCAGGCGGGCTCCGAGCCCGTCATCAGCGTCGATGGAGCCTGGGGTGCCCCCGGACTGAACCTGAGCCACTGGCCCGGGAACAGCACGCCGGCGGACCTGAAGCGCGAACTCTCGACCGGGATCGCCCTCGCTTTCTCGCGCCTGGATGCCGCCGACCAGGCCGCGCGCAGCGCCGGATGCGTGGCGCTCTGCAACAACCACTACGACACCGATGGCGTCTGCGCGATGCTCGCGCTGGCCGATCCGCAGAGTGCATGGCGACACGAGGAGGCCCTGCTTGCCGCCGCACGCGCTGGCGACTTCTTCCAGGTCCCGAGCGAAGCAGCCTTCGTCATCGACGCCATCGTCACAGGCCTGACCGACACCCAGCGCTCCCCGTGGAGCGCGCGCTTCCAGGGCCTGTCAGATCGCGCGCGACATGAACTGTGCACGCTCGAGGTGCTCGAGCGCCTACCGGGCTGGCTCGCTGGCGACGTCGACGAATTCAAGATGCTCTGGGAGCCGCGCCTGGCGGACCTGCGGGCAGACCTGGCTGACCTGAGCGCGCTCCCTGAGGACGACCTGGTACACCTGAGCCTGAGCGTCTGGCAAGCGGCGCCCGGTGCGCGCTCCAGTCGATCCACGGACAGTCCGTCGTTCGACCCAGGGCGCCACGCCCTGTTCGGGAGCCGCGCAACCGACCGCCAGCTCGTGATCGGGCCTGGCGCCAGCCCGGGCAGCGGCGCCACCTATCGCTTCCTGATCGGCACGCTCTCCTGGTTCGACCTGCCGGGACCGACGCCCCCCCCGCGCCCTGACCTGGTGGCCCTGGGCAGCACGTTGAACGAGCTCGAGGGCACCCAAAGTTCCGATACTGTCAGCTGGCAACACCAGAGCCCGTCTGGCGCCTCCCCGGAGCTCTGGTTCGGAACATCCGAATTTGCCCCTTTCAGCCAGCACGCTCAGAGCGTACTGATGAGTAGTGCCCTGGAGCCGACGACCGTCAAGACGGCGGTCGTGGACGCACTCCGCGCCGCGTGGGTATTCCCCGACGCTGACGACGAAACCGACCTCGATTGATGCAAGAGCCCCATTTCCTGTTCGACGGCCGCCCGGGCGACCCGCTGGTTGTCCTGCGCAGCCGCTTCTGGAACTTCAACGCGATCGGCTTCTATCACGGCGAGCACGCCGCCGTCGTGGACCCTGGCATCTACCCCGAGGAAATCCGCGCGCTCGAATACGCCATCTGCACGCGCGACGCTCCCAATGGACAGTCGCGCCAGGTCAGCGATGTCATCCTGACCCACTCGCACCACGACCATATCCGCGGCTGGGCGCACTTCCCCGCCGCACGGGTAACGGCACCACGCGCCGTGGCCGAGAAGGACGAATCCGCGCGCGGTCGTATCCTGGCGGCGAAGACCAGGATCGACGAGACGCTCGGCATCGACGACCCGGCCTTCACCTACCCGAAGGCCGACATCCTCTTCGATGACACGACGCTGCTGCGCGTGGGCGGACTCGACGTCGATCTACGCTTCCTGCCGGGACACTCGAACTGCACCAGCGTCGTTCACCTGCCCCAGCTAGCAACCCTGTGCACGGCGGACTACCTGGTGTCACCGGGTCTCCCTTATTGCCGCTGGGAGGCGCGCGCCTTCGAGAGCGCCCTCGGAACGATGCGCGAGTGGGTCGTGAACGAGAAGATCGAACGGATCATCCCCTCGCACAACGACGTACTCGTCGGACACGAGACGATCCTCAACGCGATCGATGAGGACGCGCGCTACTTCCAGGACCTGCGCATGTTCCTGCGCAAGGAGATCGAACGTGCCACGGACCGCAGCGAGTGCGCTCGCCTGGCGGGCGCCTTCATGCAGAAGCGCCGCGGCAAGGATATCGGTGCGCGCGCACGGCAGGACCTCGACAACGCGAGACGCGTGCTGGCCGAGGAATGGCCCGAGCCCGCGTTGAGCAACTCCTGATCGTCAGCGCGACGCGCTGGCACGTCGGCGCAGGACCACCAGGGCCCCAACAAGGGCCACACTGGCGAGCAACATCAGGCCGCGCACGCCGAGCGGGCCCGCCAGGACGCCCCCCATCGCGCTCCCGAGCGCGACCGCCAGCAAGCGTGCGCTGAAGACCACCCCGAAGGCTCCGCCGCGCCGCTTCACGTCGATCTCCGCGGCCGCGACGCCGAAGGCCAGGGGGCCGGCACCCGCAAGGGAAGCCCCCATCAGCATGCGGCCCGCGAAGAGCACGCCGTACATCGGCGCCATGGCCTGGATCGCGAGCGAGACCGCGGCTCCGACGCAACACCAGAAGAGGCCCGTGGTATGTCCAGCCCGGTCGCCATAGCGTCCCCACAGGGGCAGCGCGATCAGGTTCACGAACGCCATTCCTCCGAACAGGACACTGGTGGCCAGGGCCAGGACGGCCGCGCGCTCCCCGCCCGCGATCGACCCGAGCGCAGCGAGCAGTCGATAGGTGGCCGTGCTCTCCGCGCTCGGCGGAAACACCTCGCGCACGTACAGCTCCATCAGCGGATTCGTGGCCCCCATACCGAACTGCAGGAAGAAGAGCAGTACCAGGGCACGCCGCACCCGAGGCGTCTGCCAGACTCCGCGCAGGTCCTCGAGCAGGCTCGAGGCGAGGCCACGAAGCGCATCCGCGCGGCGGACCGGCGGCCCGTCCACGTGCTCCGGTCCGATGCGCTGGGTCGGGTCCTCGCGCGCGCCAAACCAGACCAGCAAGCCCGACAGCGCGGCACCGATGCCCACCCAGACGAAGACATCCTGCTGGCGCCCCTGGGCGGCGAACAGGCCTCCGATGAGCGGACCGAGCATGGCGCCGATCGCGAGCGCGGTCTGCAGACTGCCCGCCACGCGCCCCTGACGATGCGCCGGCGCGCCGAGGCTCACGAGGGTGATGCTGGGCGGAATGAACCCGGAGAAAAGCCCCTGTCCGATGCGCAGGAGGAGCAGCTGCTGCGGACTCGTCACCAGCGACATGGCACCCACGAAGATCGCGATCGCGAACATGGCCCGCACGACCATCAGGCGCCGACCGATGCGATCCCCCAGCGCACCCCAGATGGGCCCCATGAATGCAGCCGAGAGCGGGGCGGCACCGAAGATCACGCCCGACCATGCGGCGATGCGCGCATCGCCCTCGACGCCTATCTCCTCGAGCAGCCCTGGCAGGAAGGGCAAAAAGCTCATCATCCCGATCGCGGCGATCAGGTTGGCGGACCATACGGTCCAGTAGGTGCGGTGCCAGCCCGGTGCCCCCGCGTCGGGCTTGGAGTCTTCCGTCATGATTGCGGTGGGGACGCCTCGCCCCTGACCGCACTCCGAGCATCGCCGCCCGGCCGTCTCGAATCAAGTTCTCAGGCCGCAGGCCAGGCCGCGTCGAGCTCGTGCTCGTGCTCGTCGTCGCGCAGGCGGTCGCGCAGGGCGTCGACGGCGGACGCCCTTGCGAGAAAGGACTCCAGCACGCGCGGGTCGAAGTGTGAACCGCTCATGTGCGACAAGAACGTCATGGCGCGCGCGTGACTCCAACCATCCCGGAAGGGGCGCCGCGTGGTCAGGGCGTCGTAGGTATCCGCCACGGCCAGCAGGCGCGCGACGAGCGGAATGTGGTCACCGGCCAGACCGCGCGGATAGCCGCTGCCATCCCATCTCTCGTGATGATCGCGCGCTGCGTCGCGCGACAGCTCCAGGAAACGCGGCGCAAGACCGGCCCCCAGGGCTTCCTCGAAGGCGAGCGCCCCAACCTGTGCGTGGGTCTCGACCACCAACCGCTCCTGGCTCGACAGTTGCCCCGGTTTCAGCAGAATCGCATCCGGAACCGCCAGCTTGCCAATGTCATGTAAGGCCACCGCGCGGACCATGTCCTCGATGCCCAGATCGCAGAGGTCATCGGCGAAGTGGCCGTCCGCTCGCAGCCCCACCGCCATCAGACGCACGTACCGCCCGATACGCTCCACGTGCCGGCTTCCGACGTGCTCACGGCAACCCGCGAGGCCCGCCAGTGCAACGAGCAGCGCGTGAACCGCGCGGTCCGCCTCGCGCTGCCGGATCTGCGCCCCGGCCGCCACGGCGAGGGTCGTCGCAAACGGCTCGATCCGGGCCAGATCACCCGCGCCCGCACACGCCGGCTGCTCGGAGGCTCCGCGGTCGATCACGATCTCGCCAATCGAACGCTCCCCATCGAAAAGGGGCCGGCTGTGGAGCTCGCTGGACATCTCGCCGCCGCGAACCGCTTCCGCCCAGTGTCGCCCCGAGTCGCCACCGAGGCGTACACCGTCCGCTGACAGGCCGTCCTCGTCCCAGACCTGAACCAGTACCGCGGCCCCATCGAGGACCTCGTACAACGCGTCGGCCGTGGTCTCGGCGATCGTCGCGATGGAATCACCGCCAGCGAGTGCCTTGCGGAAGCGCTCGAACACCTCGCGGCCACGCTCGTCGCGCTCCAGCTGCGCAAGCGCCTTGCCCAGCGCGTCCCGCATGGGCTCGACCTCGGTCGGCCAGGCGAACACGCCCGTGATACCGCCTTCGTGCAGCAGGTGCTGCAGGACGGAGAGAGACCCATCGGTGACCCAGGCCAGGCGCCGGCTACAGGGGGCAGCCTCGGCCAGGGATCCCACGATTTGCGATCCGGAATTCGGGCCCAGGCACACGATGCAGGGCCCCGCGGCTCCGATCACCTCGACCGCCTCCGCGGGCGACAGGCAACGGGCAGGACCGAGACCCTTCAGCCCGCTGGCCATGGCCTGGAGCGTGGGCGCATCCTCGTCGATCAGAAAAATAGGCACACTCAAAGGGGAACTCCGCTTGGAGACGTCCTGGGGCGCAGCCAGCGCGCGACCCCCAAGGCTCCAGCAGTAGTTCTCGGCCGTTGGCACAGGTCCTTGAGCGACCGGTACCGAGGTTCCCGATGTTGGCGCGGCGTGCGGGCTGCTCCCGCGCACCAGCGCAGCGCAGCTCAGTTGCGGTACGAGTGGATCGGGGCGGGGATCCGGCCGCCCCGGCGGTAAAGCACATCGCACGAGAACCGTCCGGGGTCCTGCACGATGGCTGTCCCGAGCAACCCACCCCACTCGACGGTCTCGCCGGGTCCCTTGCCGGGCACGGGAATGATGCGCACGGCGGTCGTCTTCGTGTTGACCATGCCGATCGCCATCTCATCGGCGATGATCCCCATCAGGGTCGCCGCGGACGTGTCGCCGGGTACGGCGACCATGTCGAGGCCCACCGAGCAGACCGTCGTCATGGCCTCCAACTTGGCCAGCGAGAGTGCGCCCAGGCGTACCGCCTCGACCATCGTGGCATCTTCGGACACGGGAATGAACGCTCCGGAGAGTCCGCCCACGCACGACGACGCCATGGCACCGCCCTTCTTGACCGCATCCGTCAGCAGCGCGAGGGCAGCGGTCGTTCCGGGTGCTCCGGGTTGCTCGACGCCGATCAGCTTGAGGATGTCGCCAATCGAATCCCCCACGGCCGGCGTGGGCGCCAGACTGACATCGACGATGCCGAAGGAGGTGCCCATGCGCCGCGCAGCTTCGCGCCCGACCAGTTCGCCCATGCGGGTGATCTTGAAGGCCGTTCGCTTGATCGTCTCCGACACGGCCAGCAGGTCGGCATCGGGGGACAAGCGCGCCAGGGCCGAGCGCACAACCCCGGGGCCGGACACGCCCACGTTCAGGACGGTCTCACCCTCGCCGGGTCCAATATGGGCTCCGGCCACGAAGGGGTTGTCCTCGACCGGGTTACAGAAACACACGAGCTTGGCGCAGCCCAGGCCACCGTCGTCGCGGGTGGCCTCCGCCGTCGCCAGTACCAGCTCGGCGAAGCGCGCGGTGGCATCCATGTTGATGCCGGCGCGCGTCGTGGCCAGGGAGACCGACGAGCAAACGTGGTCCGTTTCTGCCAGGGCGGTCGGGATGGACTCGAAGAGGGCGTGGTCCGCGTTGGTGAAGCCCTTGTGCACGTAGGCGGTGAAACCGCCGATGAAGTCGACTCCGACCTCCTTCGCCGCGGCGTCCAGCGCGCGCGCCAGGGGAACCAGGTCGTCTTCTCCGCACGCGGCCGCAATCATCGAAATGGGCGTGACTGCGATGCGCTTGTTGACGATCGGGATACCGTAGTCGCGCGAGATCGAATCCGCGGTCGCGACCAGGGTGGACGCGTGGTGGACGATCTTCGTGTAGATCTTCTCGGCCGTGCTCTCGATGTCGGGATCGGCGCAGTCGAAGAGGCTGATCCCGAGCGTGACCGTGCGAATATCGAGCGTCTCGAGCTCGAACATCCGGACCGTCTCCAGGATCTCCTTGTCAGTGAAGGGCATGCGGATTGCTGTCTTACGGGCGCTGTGGGATGCTAGATACGGTGCATGTAGCCGAAGACGCGCTCGTGCATGACGCGCACGACGTAGCCGTCTTCGTCGCTGGAGCACTCGAGCGAGTTCTTCAGCTGATCGAAGACCGACCCGACCGGTAGGTTGACCAGCAGGACCAGGTGGAAGTAGCTATCGATGGTCTTCTGCGAGATGTCCTCGACGCTGACGCCCTGCGCCGCGATGCGGGCGGTGACCTCGGCCAGGACGCCCGAGCGGTTGCGGCCGACCACGGTCACGACGACACCCGTGCCGTCCGCTGAGCCTTCGAGTGCGGGCTCGGGAAGGTGCGGTAAGTGGTTACGCGCCAGTTCGGCATCCGGGCCGCGATCCGGTGCCGGCGGAGCGTAGGCCCCGTCCGTGGAGCGGATGATGATCCCCAGTGACTGGGCGACCTCGAGTGCCTGGGGCGTGACGATCGTGTCACCGTCGACCACGATCTCCTTCTCGGTTGCGCGTCGCACGTCCTGTGCGGTGATGAAGCTACGGCTCATGGGGTCGCCTACAAGTGACGTACGAGGTCAGGGTGCGGCCGTGGGATGACCACGTCGCAAGCGAGTTGACCCCGTTGCTGGGCCAGGGCAGCGCCCGCCGACACGGCAGAGCGCACGTCGCTGACCTCGCCGGTCAGGCTGTAATAGCTCTTGCCGCCGAGGCCGTTGGCGATGCGCAGCTCGAGCAGGTCGATCGTGGCCGCCTTGAGCGACGCATCCGCTGCCAGGATTGCGCTCGCGACAGTATTGGTCTCGACAACCCCGAGGGCGTCGATCTGGCCGTTGATGTGCCCCTCGCGCCGTAGCCCGATCTCCACCTGCGGGTGCACGTTCGGGATCAACAACTCGTCGACCAGGTGGTCCTGGGCCAAGGTGCGACCGCGATCGAGAGCGGCACGCAGATCCTGCACGCCGCCGGTGAACAGCATGACGTACTTGCCGGGCTGCACTGGCGTTGCGGCCAACATCTCGACGTCCGACTCCCACAGAATGGCGTCGGCCACCTCGACCCCGCGTGCGACCGAGCACAGCTCCAGCATCGCGATCGCCGGCCCAATGGACGCATCCGTGCGCAGGGCCGGATTCGTGTCGTTGCGGCTCATGTTCTCCATCAATACTCCACTTGCGTTCTAAAGCGAATCAGGACTCGTCGTCCGCGGCGAAAGGACCGACGGTGCGCCCGCCTTCCAGGTTCATCTTGTCGATGATCGCGGAGACGGCGCACTGGAAACCGATATCGTGCCCGCGACCGATCACGTGCCGAGCGGCTCGCCCGAAGACGACCAGCACTCGCTCTCCGATGCCCGCGCCAAGCGGGTCGACGGCGACCATGGTCTCGGCGGAAGGCTTTCCATCGAGCGTATAGGGCTGGACCACAAGGAAACGCAGCCCATCGAGGGTCGGATCCTTCACGCTGGCCCAGACGTTACCGACCACGGTTCCCACGAGCATCAGGCTTGCCCTCCACGACCAGGGAACCAGTTGGCTGGCGCACCGGGAGCCTCGACATCGTCGACAATCCC